>CAYYNG010000163.1:0-5062 GCA_964472435.1 uncultured Hyphomonadaceae bacterium
CCGTCTCCGCCGCCTCGGGCGATTCGAACAGCCACGCATCGTCCGGCGACGGCGCCCCCGAAGGCTGAGGCGTTCGGCTGACCAGAACAGGCGCAACCGTCGGTTTCGCCTGTTTTGACGCCGCAGCTGCGCGTTTGAACGACTTAAGGAAGCAGTTAATCATGTCAGCAGAATCGCCCCAATCGGTTAACAGATGGTTTACCAAATGGCCGCCGCCCCATGCAATCGACTTCTGAAAGTTTAAATACCGCGCCGCGCATCGGCGTGATCCGACGGCGCTCGGACCTGCGCGCCGTCATCGCCGCCTGGCGCGCCGCGGGATCTCGAATCGGCTTCGTTCCGACCATGGGCGCGCTGCACGAGGGGCACTTGTCGCTTGTCCACAAAGCGCTTGAAACCTGCGACCGGGTCGTTGCAAGCATTTTCGTCAATCCGGCTCAATTCGCCGAGGGCGAGGATCTCGACACCTACCCCCGCGACGAGGCCGGCGATCTCGCCAAACTCGCGGCAGCGGGCTGCGCCCTCGCCTACTGCCCCGACGTGGAAGAGATGTATCCGCCCGGCTCGCTTACGAATGTCAGGGTCGAAAACCTCTCGGACCTTCTCGACGGCGGGCCGAGGCCGCATTTCTTCTATGGCGTCGCAACGGTCGTCGCGCGCTTGTTCATCCATGTCGCGCCAGACGTCGCCGTCTTTGGCGAGAAAGACTTCCAGCAGCTCCAAATCATTCGGCGGATGACGCGGGACCTGGGGTTTCCGATCGACATCGTCGGCGGAGCGACGAAGCGGGACGCGGACGGCCTCGCCCAGTCGTCCCGAAACCTGTACCTCTCAGCCGACGACCGCCGCCGGGCCGGGGGCCTCTTCGCCGCTTTGCACCGGGCGCGGATGCGGATCCAAGCGGGCGCCCCCGTCGCCGAGGCGGTGGCCGAAGCGGAGGCGGGCCTAGCGGCGGCGGGCTTTGGGCCTGTCGATTATGTCGCCGCCTGCGATCCCGAAACGCTTTCCGGCCTACCGCCGGGTCCCGCGGCGATGGGCGTTCCCGGCCGGCTGCTCGGCGCGGCCTGGCTCGGCAAAACCCGATTGATCGACAATCTCGGGTTTCAGCGCCGCTGACGGACGGCCTACCAGACGAGCGCCGCCTTCAAGGCCTCATCGAGCCCGTCGGGAACGTCTGCGGCCAGGGCCCCGCTCGATAGATCGGCGGGCGCGTCGCCAGGCTTAAGATATCGCCACCCTTGGAAGGGCCGCTTCGGCTGGGCTCGCGTCCGCACCAATTCCGGGTCCAGCACAAGCTCGCACATGGCGCGGCCCTCGCCATCCTCGACGGACCGAATCTCCATGATCCGCTGCCGCACGCGGATCGCCCGCCGGATCACCCAGTAGATCGAGCCGCCGCGAAGCATCTCCTCGGCGCGCTTGGGAAACATGCGCGTATGATGGACGGGCGACGGTAGGGTGCGCATCAATCGGTTTTGCCAAGCGACGAGATCATCGATCGTGTCAGCACCGACGCAGAGTTTCACCATGTGAATCGTCATAAAACCCAGTCTAGCGCTTGGGGCCTCGCCGGCCAGCCGGCTTCTTCCGCGCTGCGACAAATGAAGCTTCGTCATTCGGCGTCGCAAAGAAGATCTCCGCTTCCAGGACGCGGGCCGAATAGGAGCGCCGCACCCGCCGAAACGCGGCCCGGCCCTCGATCTCGATTGCAAAGGCCGTCACCAAGCTCAACCCGAAGCGCGGCTCGGTCTCGAGGAAATAGCTCTGGTCGAACCGGGTCAGCCGGCCGCCGTCGGGCCCTCGCACCGGCCGCGGCAAAGCGTAATCGACGCGAAGGAAGCGGTCGGCGACCGGGTCGAGCCAAGCCACCGCGTCCAGGCGTTCGGCCGCCCAAACATCGAACTCGCCATCGTTCGCAGATGGTCGATGGCGGAATCGCAACCGCCAGGCGCCGCCGAGATCCTCGGCCGAGACCTCCTCCCCGAGGCTGGCGCGCAGATCGTCGGGGAACAAGCGCCCGTCCGGCGCCGCCTCGGCGCCCCAGGCCGCGGCCGCCGCATCAAGATCGCCGTCGTCGCCCTCGGCCTCGACGAATCGCCAGCGCTCGCCAACCTCGGCGCGCGGGTCGAAGGCGAACACCTGTCGCGCCCGATCGCTTTTCAGCTCGACGGTGAAAGCGACGCGGACGGTGTTCGGCGCCTCCGTCGCCTCCAGGGCCTCGTCCAACGGCCCCGTCAGGGTCGACAGCAAGAACGAAGCGATGATGAAGACCTGCATGGCGCGACCTCTGGCGGGCGAATGCGGCGAGGATGGGGACGATCTTTCCGCGACTTGGTGAATCTGCGCTAAATGGCTGAGCGGTTCGCCTGTCTCCATCGGCTTTTCGGACCGCGTCTCGCCGTGTAGGCTTTCGCGACAGTCAGCCAGGGGAACAGGACATGGCTTATATGAAGGGGACCGGCCTTGGCGGGGTGGCCGGGCTCGTTTTGGGCGGCATTGGGGCCTATTGTGGGTATCGCCAGGCGGAGATCACGGGACAATCCCCGGTCGAAGGCGCGCTGATTTTCGGCGGCGCCGGGTTTTTGCTCGGCGGGCTCGGCGCGTTCATTCTGAAGTCGTTTTTCCAGTTCGCCGCTTATTTCATTCTATTGGCCATCGGCGTGTTTGTGTTCCGCGACCAGATCGAGGCGATGACAGGCATCGACCCGGTCGAGGCGGGCCGGGCCATCATCGGCGGCGCTCGTGAGCGGCTGCCCGTCAATTAGAGCCGGACGATCCGCTCCAATCGGGCCTGCGCTTCTCGAGGAAGGCGGCGAGGCCCTCCTTGCCCTCCTCCGAGGCGCGGCGTGCGGCGATCCGTTTCGCCGTCTCCCTTGAAAGCGCGGCGTTGATCTCGACCCCGGCGAGGTCCCGAACGAGCATCTTGGCGTCGTCGACGGCCCCCGGCGCGGCGTCATAGGCCAGCTTGGCGAGCCGCTCCTCCATCTCCATCATGCTTTGATCGTCCGCCACCACGTACTGCACGAGGCCGATTTTTTCGGCGTAGGCGGCGTCGAAAGGCTCGGCTGTTGCGAAGAGAGCCTTGGCCCAGCGCGGGCCGATCGCTTGGATCACGTAGGGACTGATCGTCGCCGGTGTGAGCCCGAGACGAACCTCGGAGAATTGAAACTTCGCCGATGCATGGGCCACCGCCACGTCGCAAGCGGCGACAAGGCCAGCGCCGCCGCCCATCGCCGCGCCCTGGACCAAAGCCACCGTCAACTGGGGCAGCTCGTAAAGCCGCCGCAACATCTCCGCGAGGGCGAACGCGTCGGCTTCGTTCTCCGCGCGGGTATAGCGGCCGGCCGCCCGCATCCAGTCGAGATCGGCCCCGGCCGAGAAAACGGTCCCCGCTCCCTTTAAAATCACCGCGCGGAGATGATCCTCGCCGCGGAGGGTTTCGAATGCGTCGGCGAGTTCCTCGATGACCTGGGCGTTGAAGGCGTTCCGCTTGTCGGGTCGATTTAGGAGCACGATCGCCGTCCCGCCGGGGGAGGCGTCCAGTTCGATCGTCGTATAGTCTCGCATGGGGCACCTCCTTATCGCGCCGCGCCGCCCGTCTAGGGCATACGCTCCTCCTTCGCATAAGCAACCCGGCGAGGGACGCTGGCACGGAACCTGCGACAGCCGCCGTCAATCGGCCCCGTTCGGCCCCCGGCGTCGTCACACGACTGTGCGACACGATTGAATCGACGGAAACATTGCAGCGAAGAACCCAGTCGCCATGTTCTCAACTATGTCTCGCGATCTCTCGCCATCGATGAAGAACATTCCCTTCTTAAAGGACGCGCCGGCCCGCGCGCTTCGAGCGGCGGGGCGCGAGGCGAAATGGTTCTCCATTCCTGCAGGTTTGCCATTATTCGAGGCGGGCGAGCCGGCGGACTCGATCTTCTTCGTCTTAGCGGGCTCCCTGGGCATCTTTCGATCGACCGAGGACGGGCGAAACGAATTCGTGGCCCATGTCCGCGCCGGCGAACCGGTGGGCGAGATGGCGCTGCTCGGCGGATCGCCCCACGCCAATTCCGCCTACGCGTTGCGCGACACCGAGGTTTTGAAGATCTCCCGTGCAGGCTTTGACCGCTTGGTTAAGGCCGAGCCGGAGATCCTCGAGCGGCTGGTCCGCGTGATCCTGGTCCGGCTGCGGCAATCCGGCCGACGCTCCCCCAGGTCGGAGCCCAAAGTTTTCACCCTTGTCGGAACCTCGCCGACGATCGATCTCTCTTTGCGCGCGAACGCGCTTGCGGCCTCGCTCCGCCAGATGGGTCTGCGCGTCGCCGTCGTGGACGAGGCGATCGGCGGCGACAAACCCTTCGGCTTTTTCGACGATTTGGAACGTCAGAACGACCTCGTCATTTTGACGACCCCGATCGGCGACACGGGCTGGTATCGGCTAGCGACCCGGCAGGCCGACCGGATCTGGGTGCTTGGGCGGGCGGACGCCCGCCCCTCCTCGCCGCTCATGCCGAAAGGGGAGTCCCCCGCCCAGCATTTCAAATTGGTCGACGTCGTTCTTCTCCACCATGACGACCGCCGGCGGGTGGCGCGGCCGGCCGATTGGCTCGAGGCCTCCGGCGGATCCCGGATTTTCCATTGGCGCGGGGTGATCGGCGGGGACTGTCAACGCATCGCCCGCGTGATGGCCGGCCGGACCGTCGGGCTCGTCCTATCGGGCGGGGGCGCCCGGGCCTACGCCCATGTCGGGGTGGTGCGGGCGATGCGGGAGCGCGGGCTGCCGATTGATTTCGCCGGCGGCTGCAGCATGGGCGCCGTGGTCGCCGCCTGCGTCGCGATGGGGTGGGACGATGACGAAATCAACCGGCGCATTCGCAAAGCCTTCGTCGAAAGCAATCCGCTTGGCGATTTTCGGCTGCCAATCGTCTCCATGGTGAAGGGCCGGCGCGTCGACCGCCGCTTGAAGGAACATTTCGACGAGGCGCGGATCGGCGATCTGGACATCCCTTATTTCGCCGTCTCAGCCGCCCTGAACGATGGTACCGTGAAGATCCACCGGCGCGGCCTTGTC
>CAYYNG010000164.1:0-5050 GCA_964472435.1 uncultured Hyphomonadaceae bacterium
AGTAAGTTTGAGAGGCGAACATTCATATGAAAAATGTTCTGACACCAGCCCGAGGCGCGATCGCTGCGGCGCTGATCTTGGGAGCGGCGTCGCCGGCCTATGGCCAGCTGCGGTCCGCCCTCAATGTCGGCGAGGAAGCGACGCGCCAGGCGGAGCAGGTTCAGGAGCGGATCAATCAGTTGGACGATCAACGGTCCGACCTGGTTCGGGAATTCCGCACCTTGATACAGCGCAAAGACGCCGCCGAGCTTTACGCCCGCCAGCAGCAGCAAGTGGTGGCGAGCCAAGAGCGTGAGATCGAGTCGCTCCAAGAGCAGTTGACCCGCGTCGACGAGATCACCGCCGAGATGATCCCGATGATGCTGCAGATGATCGACGATCTCGAAGATTTCGTGCGCTGGGATCTGCCGTTCAAGCGGGAGGAGCGGCTCGAACGGGTCGCCGATCTTCGCGAGGTGATGAACCGGGCGGACGTCGTGCCGGCCGAGCAGTACCGCCTCATTATTCAGGCCTATCAGTCCGAGCTTGAATACGGCAACACGATCGACACCTGGTCCGCCACGGTGGACGTCGACGGCCAGCCGACCACGGTGAACATGTTTCAGTACGGCCGGGTCGCGCTCACCTATCTGACGCCCGACGGCCGCCGCGCCGCCCGTTGGGATCGCGACGCCGGCGCTTGGGTCGAGCTTCCCGGCCAGTTCCGGAGCGATATCGATTTGGCGATCCGCGTCGCCAGCGAGACCGCCCAGCAAGAGGTCTTGTTCGGCCCGGCGGCGAAATTCTCGACCGGCATGAGGCCGCTCGTCCGCATGGACGATGAAATGGATCTTCCCCCGCTTGAGGCGGAGTATCGCTCGATCCTCGCCCGGGTGTCGGCTTCAGATGTCTTCCAAGCCCAGCAAGAGCGTTTGATCGCGAACCAAGAGGCCGAGATCGCCGATCTCCAGGCGCAGCTGGAACAGGTCGCCACGCTGCCGGGCGACGCCATCGGCGCGATGGAGCAGATGATCGCCGACCTCGAGACCTTCGTCGCCGCGGACCTGCCTTTCCTGCGCGACGAACGCCGCGACCGCATCCAGACGCTGAAGGATGCGATGGTCCGCGAAGACCTCTTTCCGGGGCAGAAGTATCAGCTGATCCTGGACGCCTATTTCGCCGAGCTGGACTATGGCAACAGCACGGCGGCCTGGGTCGAGACGGTCGAGATCGGCGGCGAAGAGCTCACGGTCGACATGTATCGCTACGGCCGGGCGTCGCTGGTCTATGTCACGCCGGACCGCCGCCGGGCGGGCTGGTACAACACCGCCGCCGGCGCCTGGGAGGAGCTGCCCGGGCGGTTCACCGACGAGATCGACCTCGCGATCCGCATCGCGAACGGCACGGCCCAAGAACAGATCCTCTTCGCCCCCGTGGCGCGCTACACCGCGCCCGGCCTCGCACAATGAACACTCTGAGACAGAAAGCGACCAACGGCATGTCTAAGTTCACCTTCTCCTTCAAAGCCCTGTGCGCGGCGGCCCTCGCGGGCGTCGGCGCAGCCTCCATCTCCCTTCCCGCAGCGGCGCAGCCGGCGGGCTCGCTCAACGAAGTGCTTGAAGCCATCCGCCGCGACTCGAGCCAGCTGACCGAACAGAACCAGCGCCGACTGCGCGAGTTCCAGCAGGCGGCCGGCGAGCAAGAGGCCCGCATGCAGGAAGCCCGCGCCGAGCTGAACGCGGTCGAGGCGCGCGGCCAAGAGCTCACCGCCCAGTTCGATGCGAACGAAGCCACGCTCGGCGAGCTGCAGGCGCAGCTCGAGGCCGAGGCCGGCGATTTCGGCGAGCTTTTGGGCCAGTTCCGCCAGGCGGCGGGCGAGACGAGCCCGATCATCACGAACTCGCTTGCGAACTTCCAGTATCCTGGCCGTGTCGAGACCCTCTCTGAGATCGCCCAGGCCCGCAGCCTGCCGACCCGCCGCGATCTTGACGCGCTGCCCCAGGCGATCTTGCAAGAGATGGTCGCCCAGTCCGAGGTGACCACTTTCAACGCGACGGTGGCGAACGCCGGCCCCGACGGCAGCGATATCGAAACCGAAGTGCTGCGGATCGGCGTCTTCACCGCCGCCATCACCGATGACGGCCGCTTCGTCGAAGCGACGGAGAACGACGACACCGACGAGGTCTTCCTTAAGGCCTATGCGGCCCAGCCCGGCGGCGCGTTCCGCTCGAGCATTCGTAACCTGATCAGCGCCCCCGAGGGCGAGGTGGTCCGCGCGCCGATCGATCCCTCCAAGGGCGATCTCTTCGGCATCTTCGGCAACTTGCCCGATCTCGGCGACCGTCTGGAAGACGGCGGCCTGGTCGGCAATATCATTCTGATCTTGCTGGCGGTCGGCGCAGCCCTCGCGATCTTCAAGATCTTCACCCTGTTCACCATGGGCAACGCGATGGGCGGCACGGCGAAGACCAAGCAAGCCGGCACCGGCAACCCGCTGGCCCGCGTTTTCGAAACCTATGAAACGCACAAGAACGACGACATTGAGACCCTGGAGCTGAAGCTCGACGAGCAGATCCTTCGGGAGACGCCGCGGATCGAACGCTTCAACGACATCGTCAAAGTGCTCGCTGCGGTCGCGCCGCTCCTCGGCCTCCTCGGCACGGTGATCGGCATGATCATCACGTTCACCGCGATCACGATCTACGGCGCTGGCGATCCGCAGCTCATGGCGGGCGGCATTTCGACCGCGCTCATGACCACGGTGCTCGGCCTTGTCGCGGCGATCCCGCTGATCCTGCTGCACTCGGTGGCGTCCTCCATGGCGCGGTCGAATCAGCAGATCCTCGACGAGCAGGCCGCCGGTCTCGTGGCTGAGCGCGCCGAGCGCAGCGGAGCGGCGGCTTAGGCCGCCCGCTCCTTCAGGGGAGACCTCTTATGGGTTTCAGCGACCTTCAGGCCTTTCTCGAGCGCGGTGGACCCGTCTTGCTTGTAATCATGGCGGCCACGTTCATCATGTGGGCCCTGATCCTCGAGCGGTTCTTCTACTTCCGCTTCGCCCACAAACAGGTGGCGGAAGACGTGCTCGCGGAATGGAACGCGCGGTCCGACCGGAAGTCGAACTACGCCCATTGGGTCAAGGACCGGCTCGTCTCGGAAGTTCGGCAGAAGGCGGAGCAGAACGTCACCTTCACCAAGGCCATGGTGGCGCTCGCGCCGCTGCTTGGCCTGCTCGGCACGGTGACGGGGATGGTGTCTGTGTTCGACATCATGGCGATTACCTCCGGCGCGGACGCAAAAGCGATGTCGGCCGGCGTCAGCCGCGCCACCATCCCGACCATGGCCGGCATGGTGGCCTCGCTGTCCGGCATCCTATTCACCTCCGGCATGGATCGGCGCGTGCGTCGGTCCGTCCAGGAAGTCGAAGACCAGATGGAGATCGGTTGATGCGCGGACGCAAACTCAGGCCCGCCGATGAGGCGGACGTCGATCTCACCCCGATGCTCGACGTGGTGTTCATCCTTCTGATCTTCTTTATCGTGACCGCCACGTTCGTGCAGGAACAGGCGATCCAGCTGGAGCCGCCGCCGCCGCAAAGCAACGCGCCGTCGGAGCCGCAGCCGACGATCTTGATCCGCGTGGACCAGGACGGCATCATCTACGTCAACAATCGGATCTCCGATGTGAACGCCGTGCGCGGAAATATCGAGCGGTTCCGGGCGGAGACGCCGAACTCGGCCGTCATCATCCAGGCGCATCCAGAGGCGAAGAACGGATTGATCATTCGGATCCGAGACCAAGCCGCGAGCGCCAGCGTGGACGCCGTCAACATCGTCCTGAGCGACGTTTAGGAGGAGCCGGCCATGGCCCGCAGAAAACGCCAACCTGTCGCCACCGGGGCGGGGGACGACGATGTGAACCTCACGCCCATGTTGGACGTGGTGTTCATTCTCTTGATCTTCTTCATCGTCACGGCCCAGTTCATCAAAGAGCCGGGGGTCGAAATTCTGCGCGAAGAGGTTGAGAACAAGGCTGATGTCACGCCGCTCGCGATTTTGGTTGCGATCGACGAAAACAGCGACATTTATATCAACAAGCGACTGATCGAACCGAACGAGGTCGAGTTCACGATCCGCGAGCTACGCGAGGACAATCCCAAGGGCGAGCTGGTGGTCCAGGCCGACAGCAATTCCGAGGCCCGCGTGCTGGTCGATTTGATGGACGCGATCGTCCAAGCGGACGGACGCCGCCCCATCAACGTATCGACCGAACAAGACTAGGAGCGACCAAACCGATGTTCACCAATCCGATCATCCGGATCATTATCGGGATCCCGGCGGCGGTCGTCGTCGTCTACGGCTTGTTCGCCTTCATGAATGTCGCCATCAGCCGCGACTTCGTGGAGCCCGACCAGGCGGAACAGCGCACGCTGGAAGCGATTACGCCGCAGCGGGAGGCCGAGGACGTCCGCTCGCGCTCCCGGTCGCGCCCGCAAAGGCTCGCTTCCGCTGATAAGCCGCCGCCGCCGCCGAAGCTGACGTCCAGCCGGTCCGATATCGACCTGCCGACGCCCAACATCCAAGGCTCGGCGCCGACGGAGCTGAACTTCGATCGTGTGACCAATCTGGCGATCGACCCCGTCGCCATCTCCGACCGCGACGCTCAGCCGATCCGGCCGCCGGTGCCGACCTATCCCCAGCGGGCGCTGGAGCGCGGCACCGAGGGCAGCTGCGATGTCCGCTTCGACGTGGACGTGCGCGGGCGGCCCTATAATGTTCGAGCGACCTGCTCGGACAGCGTTTTCCGCCGGGAGGCGGAGCGGGCGGTCAGCCGGGTGGAGTTCGCCCCGAAGATCATCCGCGGCCAAGCCGCCGAGCGCAAAAATGTGATCTACCCGCTGACCTTCAGCCTGGCGCAATAGACGTCTCCACAGGCGAAGCGTTAGAGACCCGATGGAAAGGGAGCGCCCATCCGCGCTCCCTTTTTTCATGTCGCTCCAGGACCGTGGAGAGACCCGGTTTCATAACGGACTGGTCCTTGGCGTCGTCCAAACGACTTCTAATAAAAGTTCGAG
>CAYYNG010000165.1:0-5039 GCA_964472435.1 uncultured Hyphomonadaceae bacterium
GCCGGACCCCGCCCTGCCCGCGGTCGAGCGCGTAAGACGCCTCGCCCGCACCTATGCCGAGACCCTCGCTTGCCCCGAAACCCGCGCCATCGTCCGCATGCTCGTGGCGGAAACGGGCCGGAACGACGAGCTGGCGGAGCGGTTTTACGCCGCGGTGAAATCGAAGCTCGGCGATGTGTTCGACGGCGCCGTCGCCCAGGCCGCGGCGGAGGGCGCGGCGCGTCCGGAAGCGGCGAGCGCCGGCCAGCTCCAAGGCATGATCGAGCACGCGACGCTGATGCGCGGCCTGATCCTGGGGGACGAGGCCCCGCCTGCCGCCGACCCGCTTACGGTGGCGGACGAGGCGGTCGATACCTGGCTTGCGCACTGGGGCGCCTAAGGTGCGAAAGCGATGGCCTTGAGGTCGCGGCGGAGCGCGCGCCCCTCGGGATCAGCAAGCAGCTGATCCACCTCGTCATGGGTTTCGCGCCAGATCGGGGCCGCCTGGACGAGGAGCGCCTCGCCCGCCTCGGTGAGCGCAAGGCGGCGGCTGCGCCGGTCAGCCGGATCCGGCGCTACGGTCAGGAGCCCGCGCCGCTCGAGCGGTTTGAGGTTCGCCGTCAGCGTCGTCCGATCCATGGCAAGCAAACGCGCGACATCGCCGAGCCGCGGCGGCTCGGGGCGGTTCAGCGAAATCAGCAGCGAGAACTGGCCATGGGAGAGCCCCACTGGTCGCAATGCGTCGTCGAACCGCCGGCCAATGGCGCGGGCAGCGCGCTGGAGATGCAAGCAAAGGCAACGGTCGCGCACCTCATGGGTCACCTCGAGGGGAAGATCGTCTCTCATTGATTCGGAATATACGTTGACATCAACGTTTATGCAATGTTACCAGTTTCACGAGCGTTAAGGCGACGACGATCGCCCGAGCGCATGGCACAATCGGCGCGCGGCGCGCCGAAGCGATCGGGATCCCATGGTCAAAAACACATACATCAATTTGCCCGTAGCCGATCTCGGCCGCACGCGCGCCTTCTTCGAAGCCTTGGGGTTCGCTTTCGAAAAGGCGTTCAGCGACGAGACGGCCCTGGGCATGCATCTGGGCGGCACGACCTACGCCATGCTGATGACGCGGACGCGGTTTGCCGACTTCACCCCGCTGCCGGTGGCCGACGCCGCGCAATCGTCCCAGACCTTGATCGGCCTACAGCTCGAAACCCGCAAAGCGGTGGACGAAATGACGGTGAAGGCGCTCGCCGCCGGCGCCTCCGTGGCGCGCCCGCCGAAAGACCATGGCTTCATGTACGAGCGCGCCTTCGCGGATCTCGACGGCCACATCTGGGAGCCCTTCTGGATGAACCCCGACGCCATGGGAGGCGCGGCATGACCCTATCCGTCACCCTGGACGCCCCGCATTTCGGACTGGAGATCGACCGCACCCTCGCCGCGCCCCGTGCGGCCGTCTGGCGCTGTTGGACCGAGCCGGACCTCTTCAAACAGTGGTTTTGCCCGGCGCCCTGGCGCGTGACGGCGGCCGAGCTCGACCCGCGCCCCGGCGGGCGCATGAACTCGGTGATGGAGGGGCCGAACGGCGAGACATTCGAGAATGTCGGCATGTTTCTCGACGCCGTCCCGGAGGAGCGCCTTGTCTTCACCGACGCGTTCGCCGAGGGCTTCGTGCCGCGGGCGGACGCTTTCATGACGGGCCGCGTCCAGCTTTCGGACGCCGGCCCGGGCGAGACCCGCATGGTCTGGGGCGCGCGGCACGCCAGCGAAGACCAACGCAAACAGCATATCGCGATGGGCTTCGAGCAAGGCTGGAAAACCGCATCGGCCCAGCTCGAGGGGCTGGCGAAATCGCTTTGAGGGAAACGCCGATGACCATCGAGATCACTGCATTCAAAGCCGTCCCGGCGTTCGCCGAAGGCCACGTCAAGGATCTCCGGGTTCGATGGGCGCTCGAGGAGGCGGGGCTTGGCTATCGCGAGCACCTGATCGAGGAAGCCGATCAAGCCACGCCCGCCTATCGCCGCCGCCAGCCTTTCGGCCAGGTACCGGCCTACAAGGACGCGCACGTGGAGCTTTTCGAAACCGGCGCGATCCTTCTCTATCTCGCCGAACGGCACGAGGCGCTCGCCCCGGCTGATCCCGCGGCGCGGGCGCGGGTCGCCGCTTGGGCGTTCGCCGCGCTCAATTCCATCGAGCCCTATTCGAGCCATCTCGATCTCACGGATCTCTTCTATGCGGAGACCGAGTGGGCCAAGGGCTTCCGGCCGGTCGCCGTCGAGCTTCTGAACGAACGGTTGGCCCAGCTCGACACCGCCCTTGGCGACAAGAATTACCTCGAAGGCGGCTTCACCGCGGCGGACATCCTCATGGGCACGGTCCTGCGCGACATCGCGTCGCGCGGCGCGCTTGAGGCGTTCCCGAACCTCGGCGCCTATCGCCAGCGCTGCGAAGCCCGCCCGGCGTTCCAGCGCGCCCTCGCCGCCCAGCTCGACGCATTCGAACGTCACAAAGGAGCCTAGCCGATGACCGAGAAACCGAAAGTCCGCACCTGCCTCTGGTTCGATGGAAACGGCGAAGAGGCGGCACGGTTCTATGTCACGCTCTTGCCGAACAGTTTCATCGAAGCCGCGTCCTATCCCGTGCCGGACCATCCCGCGCTCGTCGTCGAATTCACCCTGGCCGGCGCGCCCTACATGGTCCTGAACGCAGGGCCGATGTACAAGCTGACGCCGGCGGCCTCGATCAGCGTCCTCACCAAAGACCAGGCCGAGACGGACGCGCTTTGGGACAAGCTGCTCGAAGGCGGCGGCGAAGAAAGCATGTGCGGCTGGATCGTCGACCGGTTCGGCCTGTCTTGGCAGATCATTCCCGAAGCCCTGCCCCGCTTCATGGGCGCCGACGACAAGGCCGCCGCCGGCCGCGCGCGGGACGCCATGATGCAAATGCGCAAAATCGACATCGCCGCTCTGGAAGCGGCCTTCAACGGAGCCTGAACCATGACCTATATCGACGTCGCGATCTATGCCGTGCCGACGGCCAATAAAGACGCCTTCATCGCCCATTCGAAAGCGATCACGCCGCTCTTTACCGAACACGGCGCGCTCGCCGCGGTCGATTGCTGGGGCGCGGATGTACAGGAGGGCGAGATCACCTCGCTGCCCATGGCGGTCAAGCTCGAGCCCGGCGAGACGGTCGCCTATTCCCATATCATCTGGCCCTCGAAAGCCGCGCGCGAGGCCGGCATGCCCAAGGTGATGGAAGCGATGCAGGGCGGCGTCGGCGGTGAGATGCCCTTTGACGGCAAGCGGATGATCTTCGGCGGGTTCGAGACGGTGATCGAAGCCTGATCGTTGCGCCGCAGCGCCGCTTCACGAAACCCTGACTCGATTTTCCCGGCCTGATGGCGCAGTCTGTCTCGTGGTTCAGGCGGAGGATCACCATGGCTCAGGTCGCGCGGAAAACCCTGAAAGTCTTGCATACGGTCGCAGCGGCCGGGCTGATCGGCGGGCTCGCCTGCTACATGATCCTCCTTGTCGCCGCGCCGAAGGACACGCTCGCGGCCCACGCCGACATGCGCCAATCGATCCTCGCGATCAGCAATTACGTGCTCCTGCCATCCCTCGCGCTCGGACTGTTCACCGGCCTTCTCGCCATGGTCGTGCACCAGCCCTTCATGGACAAAGGATGGGTCTGGATCAAAGCGGCCATGGGCATCTTGATGTTCAAAGGCGTGCTCACGATCGTCAGCGCGAAGGCCGACCACGCCGCCGACCTTTCGCGGCGAATCGCCGAGGGCGACGCGCCGGCCGATGCGCTGCAGTCCCTTGTGGCGCTCGAATGGAATACGCTCTGGATGGTGATGGCCATCTCGGTCGCGAACGTGGTGCTCGGCATCTGGCGGCCGCGGCGGGTCATCGGCGGCGCTTGGCCGGAAGAACGGACCTGGGCGCCCGCCGATCCCGTCCCGCCTCGGGAGCCGGTGATCCAGCCCGTCCCCACAGCGCCGGCCTCGGCCCCTGAGGTGAAAGCGAAAGCCGCCGTGCGGGAGAGGGTCTTGGAGCCCGCCGAGTAAGCGGGCTCAGCCGGCCGCCAACGCGGCCTCGATATCAGCGACCAATTCCGCATCGGCAGGGCGGACGGCGGAGGGATAGGCGCTGAGAACCCGCCCGTCGCGGCCAACTAGGATCTTGTGGAAATTCCATCGCGGCTCGGCGGCGTCGCCGAGGGTCGAGACAGCCGCTTGCCAGAAGGCGTGGCGTTCGGGCCCGGTGACGCGCACCTTCTCGGTCAGCGGAAAGTCGACCCCGTAATTCAGCTCGCAAAAACTCAAAATCTCCGCCTCCGTGCCCGGTTCCTGGGCGCCGAAATCGTTCGACGGCGCCCCCAGGACCGTAAAGCCCTTGTCCGCGAACGCATCGTGCAGCTCCTGAAGCCCGGCATATTGGCCGGTATAGCCGCACCTGGAGGCGGTGTTCACGACCAAAACGACCTTCCCTTCGAAGTCGGCGAGCGGCAGCGGCTCGCCTCGAATCGACCGGAAGTCGCTCCGGTGCACCGTCGTTCCGGTGTTGGACATATCGGCGTCTCCATGGGCGGCGGGGGTGGGTTTTGGCGCGGTTTCGGCCGCGGTTTGCTGTCCGTTCGAGCAAGCGGCGAGCGCAAGGCCGGCGCCGGCGAGGGCGTATTTCATCTGATCAGCTCCATCGACTACCGTTTCCGAACTAGCTTGCGGCCGCGCCCCGGCCAGGGGGCGATCGGCCGCCCCGCCTCAGTGCAGTTTCAGTCGCGGGCGAATGATCTGGTTCACATGGCCGGTGACGATCATGCCCACCCCCCGCAGCCAGCCATGGATCGCCAGCAAACGCATGCGATAGAGCGACATATAGACGAACCGAGCGAGCCGGCCCTCCACCGCCATCCGGCCGCCGACGAGGTTCCCCATCAGCGAGCCGACCGTGTGGAAGCGGCTGAGGGAGACCAATGACCCATGGTCGCGATAGACAAAGCGCTTTAGCCGCTTGCCGTCGATCATCGCGCCGATATTGGCGAGAACC
>CAYYNG010000166.1:0-5038 GCA_964472435.1 uncultured Hyphomonadaceae bacterium
GGCCGGCGACACATCGCGCCTGGCGTCGTGCAGCAGCATGGAGAAATCCCAAACGCGCGGGCCCCAAACGGCGTCTTGGAAGTCTAGAAGACCAATGCGGGCGTGCCCCGAACGGTCGGCCAGCCAGAGAAGGTTTTCGGCATGGTAGTCCCGGAGCGTCAGCGCGGTTGGATAGGCTTCGAGCTCGGCGATCAGCTCCGACCGCGCGGCCTCGAACCGGGCCAGGGTCGCATCGTCCCGCGCCATATCTGGTGCGAAGCGCGGCATCCATTCGCTGAAGAGGTCGACATTGACTTCAATGGCCAGCCGATCGAGCGCTAGGATCGGCCAGGCGTCTTCGCCGTCGGCAACGATGTCGACCCGGGGCTGGCCGTGGAGGTGGGCCAGCAAGGCCCCGGCCGCGGTGTAGAGCGCGACCTCTTCGCCGGGCCGTCGGGCGAGACGTGCGGCGAACAAATCGTCGCCGAGATGTTCGACGATCGCGAAGCCTTGATCGGAGTCGCGCGCAAGGATCTTCGGCGGCGAAAGATCGAGCGATGCGAGATGGGCGGCGATTGCGACGAATGCGTCGACCCGGCAGGCGGCGAGCCGCGCCGAGGCGTTCCAGCCGAGCGCGCGCCGCATCGCTTCGTCGGCGTTCGGCGGGCAGGGCGGATCCTCCGCCCGCGGCGGGGCGTCCATCAGGAGCGCCTTCGCCCCGTCGAGCCGCGTTAGCGAGAAATAGCGGCGCGTCGAGGCGTCCTGGGTCGCCGGAAAGCAGATCGCCTCGCCCCATCCGGCGGCGGCGAGAAAAGCCTCGCGCTCTTGGTCGCGTGAATCAAATCCCAAGGTCATGCAATCGTCTCTGCCAGTCTTCGCCGATTCCTTCCAGTACGGCGCGTCGGCCGACATCATACGGCTTAAGCGTTAAATCCAGGCGCCATTGGGGCAGGCGGGCGCCGGCGCGCTCCGGCCATTCGACAAGGGCGACGCCGGCGGTGGTTTCATCCCAGCCAAGCTCGACCAGTTCGTCCGGGTGGTCGACGCGATAAAGATCGAAGTGCCAAATCGGAAAGCCTGGTCCATCATAGGCCTGAACCAACGTATAGGTCGGGCTCGGCGCCTCTGTCTCCGCGCCGCAGAGGGCCTGCAGGAAGCCCCGGGCGAAGGTGGTTTTCCCTGCCCCGAGGCCGCCGCGAAGGGCGATCACGTCGCCGGTTTTCGCCAGGCCGGCGACCGCCGATCCGAGCCGCCGCGTCGCCGCTTCGTCGGGTAGGTATCGCTCCCAAATCATCGCATGGCTGTTGCATGGCGCGCGTCCGCCCGCAATGCTGGCGCACGTGCGCCGCCGGACAGGCGCGCTTGCAAACGTGACGCGTGCGTCATAAATCAGCGCAGCGAAGTTAAGACGCGGCCAGCATGGATCTTTCAAACGCGGAACGGATCGTCATCGTGGGCGGCGGGCAAGCCGGCGCCCAGGCGGTGTTTTCCCTGCGCCAGTGGGGCTACGACGGCGCGATCGCCCTGGTCGGGGACGAACCGTGCCCGCCCTATCAACGCCCGCCCCTGTCGAAGGCTTTTCTCAAGGGCGAGATGCCGGAAGAGCGGCTGTTCTTCAAACCTGCGGCTTGGTACGCCGACAACAAGGTCGACTTAACCTTATCGGTGCGCGCCACCGCGATCGATCGCAGCTTGCGGCGGGTCGCCCTCGAGGATGGCGGCCATCTTGATTACGACGCGCTCGTCCTCGCGACCGGCTCCCGGCCCCGGCCGTTGCCGGTCCCAGGAGCGGATCTCGACGGCGTCTTTGAACTCCGCACCATTCAAGACGTCGAGCGGTTGCAGCCGCTGACCGTGTCCGGCCGCCGGCTGGTGATCGTTGGCGCGGGCTATATCGGTCTTGAGGCGGCGGCGGTTGCGCGTCAGCTGGGGCTGGAGGTGACGGTGCTCGAAATGGCGCCGCGCGTGCTCGCCCGGGTGACCAGCCCGATCATGTCGGCGTTCTACGAGGCCGAACACCGCCGCCAAGGCGTCGATGTGCGCACGGGCGCCCGGCTCGAAGGGTTCGACGGCGAAACGGCGGTGTCGGCGGCGCGGCTCGCGGGCGGCGAGGCGATCCCTTGCGACATGGCGCTCGTGGGCGTCGGCATCCTGCCGAATGAAGAGCTCGCAGCCGAGGCCGGCCTCGGCTGCAAAGACGGGATCCTCGTCGACCGCGACGCCCGTACCAACGATCCGCGGATCTTCGCCGTCGGCGACTGCGCCCGCCGCCCTCTGGTTCACTATGGCCGCACAGGCCGGCTCGAGAGCGTCCATAACGCGATCGAGCAGGGCAAGCTCGCCGCCGCCGCCATTCTCGGCCGTCCCCGCCCGATCGAAGACACGCCCTGGTTCTGGTCGGATCAATACGATCTCAAACTGCAGATCGCCGGCCTCGCCCAGGACCATGACGAGGCGGTGGTGCGGGGCGACCCCGGGCGGCGCCAGTTCGCGGTGTTTTACCTTAAGTCCGGGCGGCTGATCGCAGTGGATGCGATCAATAGCGCGCCGGAGTTTCTGGCCTCGAAGAGGCTGATCGCTTCAGGCGCCGCGCTTGCGGCTGAAAAATTGCGGGATACATCCATCCCGATGAAAGAAATCGCCGCGGGGGCCGCGGCCGCATAAGGGACCATCGAGCATGGCGAAGATCACCTATATCGATTTTCAGGGCGAACACCGCACGATCGAAGCGAAGACCGGCGAAACGGTGATGGAGGTCGCGGTGAAAAATTCCGTGCCCGGCATCGACGCCGATTGCGGCGGCGCCTGCGCCTGCGCGACGTGCCACGTCTATGTCGACGAGGCTTTCATGGACAAAGTCGGCGCGCCGGAAGCCATGGAGCAATCCATGCTCGACTTCGCCGAAAACGTGCAGCCGAACTCGCGCCTTTCCTGCCAGATCACGGTGAGCGACGCGCTTGACGGCCTGAAGGTGACGACACCGAAGAGCCAGCACTAGACGCGGGGTTTCGCTCTATGGCGACCGCGTTTTCGGACGTCCTCGCGAGCCTCGCCGAGGACGGCGACGGTTTCGCCATCGACCTCACCGAGGATTGGCGCCAGGGCCGCACCGCCTATGGCGGCGTCAGCGCGGCGCTTTGCTATGAGGCGGCGAAGCGCAAGTTCGGCCTGCAAGGCATGCTGCGCTCGGCCCAAATCGCCTATATCGGCCCAGCGTCGGGGCGGCTGACCCTTGCTCCGACGCTCCTGCGCCAGGGGAAATCCACCACGTTCGCTGCGGTCGACCTTGCGGGCGAGTCCGGCCTTGCGGTTCGCGCGCTTTTCGTCTTTGGCGCGCCGCGGCCCTCTGCGCTCGACCTTCAACGCTTGCCGGCCCCGACGGCGCCCCCGCCGGACGCCGTCGACCCCTTCTTCCGCGGCGGCGTCGGCCCGGCCTTCGCTCAGCATTTCGAGGTGCGCCTCGTCCGCGGATCTCGTCCTGTGAGCGGTGCGGCCGAGGCCGACATTCTTCTCTGGGCGCGCCATCGCGATGCAGGCGCGCGCGGCATGGCGGCCCTGCTCGCCCTCGCCGACGCGCCGCCGCCGGCCGCCATGACCATGTTCCGCGCGCCCGCGCCGATCAGCACCATGACTTGGATGGTGGACGTGATCGATGCGGGGCCCGAGACCACCGACGGCTGGTGGCTGCTCCGCTCCACGGCCGAGACCGCGAAAGAGGGCTACTCCGCCCAGGCCATGACCCTTTGGAGCGCCAGCGGGACCCCGGTCTTCATCGGCCGCCAGAGCGTTGCGGTGTTCGGCTGACGGGCCATCCGCCGCGGGGGGAAGAATTCCTATTTACGCCGCGCCTGGGCCGTGCTTCTGGGAGCGCCGAACCAAACTCGGCGGAGCGGATGGCGCCATGGACGCAGTGCGACGCAGCGACGGGGTCGGCTCCACCGCCCTTCGCATCTGGGCCCTCCTCCTTGGGATCGGCTTGCTTCTCGCCGGCAACGGCCTGCAGGGCAGCCTTCTAGGCCTCGTCGCCGAGGATGTCGGCTTTTCCAGCACCGTCACGGGTCTGGTGATGACCGCGTATTTCGCAGGCTTCATGACCGGGTCGACCTATTCCGAGGCCTTCATCGCGAAGGTCGGCCACGTCCGCACGTTCGCCGCCCTCGCCTCGCTTGGCTCGGTGTCGATCCTGATCCATGGCCTGGTGATCGAACCGGTCGTCTGGTCGGCCATGCGGTTCGTCACGGGGTTCAGCTTCGCCGGCCTCTATGTGGTCGCCGAAAGCTGGCTTAACCGCGAGGCGACGGCTGAGAATCGGGGCGGCGTGCTCGCCGTCTACATGATCATCGTTCATGCGGGGCTGGCCGCCGGGCAGGGCCTCCTCAACGCCGCGGCGATCTCCGGCCTGACGCTCTACATTATCGCTTCGATCATTCTTTCCCTCGCGGTGGTGCCGATCCTCCTCAGCTCCGCGCCCCAGCCCCACGTGACGACCGAGGGCGATCGGCTGAGCCTCCGCGCCCTTGTCCGCACCACGCCCCTCGGCACGTTCGGCTGTTTCATGGCGGGAATCGCAAACGGCATCCTTCTCGGCATGAGCGCGGTCTACGCTCGGCGCCTCGGGCTGGACGTGGCCGAGATTTCCGCCTTCATGGCCGCCATCATGGTGGGCGGGGCCGCCTTCCAATGGCCGATCGGCAAGCTGTCGGACCGGATCGACCGCCGCCGCGTCATCGTTTTCGTCGCCCTCGCCGCCGCGCTCGGCTCCGCGGCGCTGCCGTTCGCCGCCGACCGGCCCCTCGCCCTTGTCGGCGCGGGCTTCGCGCTGGGCGGGTTGGTACTGACCGTGTATCCCCTGTTTCTCAGCTATGCGAATGACTGGTTCAACGCCGACCAAGTGGTCTCCGCCTCGAGTGGCCTCGTCATGGTCTACGGCGCCGGCGCCCTCCTCGGCCCCGTCGGCACGGGGGCGTTGATGCAGACTCTGGGGGCGGCGGGCTTCCCCCTCTATCTCGGCCTCGTCCACCTCCTCATCGCCGCCTATGCGATCTATCGCATGCTCGCG
>CAYYNG010000167.1:0-4971 GCA_964472435.1 uncultured Hyphomonadaceae bacterium
CGCCGAGGAGACCGAGGCGCCGCTGTTGTCGAGCGCGTCGATCGATCGGCCGATATCGCCCGCCTTCAGAACGGCGCGCGCGGCTTCCAATCCGCGGACGATCTCCGCCGAGCCGAGGGCGGTCGTCTCCTGGAGGCGCAGCATCCCGACCGGTCCGATCGCGTCGATCGATCGGTTGGCCAGCACCGTGGCGATGATCTCGCGCTTGAGGCGGTGGCTCCGCATGACGTCCTTAAGGGGCCGCACCGCTTCCGGAAAGTAGCCTTGCAAGACCGTGTCGAAGTAAAGATCGTCTGGAACGCTCGATGCGATCAGATCGTCGAAGAGCGTGATTTTCGACCATGCCATTAAGACCGAAAGCTCCGGTCGGGTGAGCCAGTCGCCCGCCGCGCCGCGGCTCATCATCTCGTCGCTGGCCGGCAATCCTTCGACCGCGCGATCGAGCACGCCCCGCGCCTCCAAGCGCTCCATCAGCCGTTCGCACGCCTCATGGTCGACGTCGGCGGTGGCCGCCGCGAGGGAGAGGGCCCCTGTTTGCGCGTAATTGTGCGCCAGGACATGCGCGGCGACATCGTCGGTCATGGAGGCGAGCAGGCTGTTCCGCTCGCCCTTGGGCAAACGCCCGCGGCGAATGGCGTCGCCGACCAGGATCTTGATATTCACCTCGTGGTCCGAGCTGTCGACGCCTGCGGAATTGTCGATCGCGTCGGTGTTGATGCGGCCGCCGGCCCGCGCGTAGGCGATCCGCGCCGCCTGGGTGATGCCGAGGTTTGCGCCCTCGCCCACCACTTTGGCCCGCAGCTCGGACGCGTTGACCCGCACGCCGTCATTGCCGCGGTCGCCCACGTCGGCGTGGGTTTCGCCCGAGGCTTTCACATAGGTGCCGATGCCGCCGAACCACAAAAGCTCGCAGTCGGCCTTCAGCAAGGCGTGGATCAGCTCGTCTGGCGTCGCGGCCTTCGCGTTGAGGCCGGTCATCCGACGGATCTCGTCGCTCAGCTCGATCGATTTCGCGGACCGGTCGAACACCCCGCCGCCCGGGGAGATCAGCGAGGGATCGTAATCGCTCCAGGCCGACCGCGGCAGATCGAACAACCGCTTGCGCTCGGCCCACGCCCGCTCCGGATCGGCCGGGTCCGGATCGACGAACACATGCAGATGATTGAAGGCCGCCAGCAGACGGATCTGTTTCGACAAGAGCATGCCGTTGCCGAAAACGTCGCCCGACATGTCGCCCACGCCGATCACCGTGAACGGGTCGGCCTGAATGTCTTTGCCGAGCTCGCGGAAGTGGCGCTTGACCGCCTCCCAAGCCCCCCGGGCCGTAATGCCCATCTTCTTGTGGTCGTAGCCGGCCGATCCGCCCGAGGCGAAGGCGTCGCCGAGCCAAAAGCCGAGGCTTTCGCTGATTTCGTTGGCGATATCTGAGAACGTCGCCGTCCCCTTGTCTGCCGCGACGACGAGATAAGGATCCTCGCCGTCCCACGCCACCATGTCCGCAGGCGGGCGCACCTCGCCCTGCACGATGTTGTCAGTCAGCGACAAGAGGCCGTCGATGAACACCTTGTAGGCCGCCACCGCCTCGGCGCGGACGGCGTCGCGCGAGCCGCCGGGGGGCAGCTGTTTAGGGAAGAAACCGCCCTTGGAGCCGACCGGCACGATGACGGCGTTCTTCACCTGCTGGGCTTTGACGAGGCCGAGAACCTCCGTGCGGAAATCGTCGCGGCGGTCCGACCACCTAAGGCCCCCGCGCGCCACGGGGCCGAACCTCAGATGCGCGCCCGCGACCCGCGGGCTGGCGACGAATATCTCGCGATAGGGCTTGGGGTAAGGCAGCTCGGCGAGGTCCCGGCTGGCCACTTTGAACGCAATCGCGTCGGCTTGGTTTTGATAGAAATTGGTGCGCTGGATCGCCATGATCAGGTCGGCGAGGCGGCGAACGACCCGGTCGTGGTCGAGCGAGGCGACGTCGATCAGATGATGGTCGATGTCGGCGCGCATCTCGTGCGCCTTGGCCGCGCGCGTTTCACGATCGATCGTCAGCGATGGATCGAAACGGGTCGCGAAGAGGTCCAACAAGCGGCGCGTCAGGTTCGTATGGCGCGCCAGGGCCTCGATCTGGGTCGGCTGCGCCGGGTCGAGGCCGCTTTGGGCGCGATAGGCGCAGAGCGCTCTTAGCAGCGAGGCCTCGCGCCAGTCCGCGCCGGGGTCGAGCACGAGGCGGTTGAAGCCGTCATTCTCCGCAAGACCGGTCCAAATCGCCGCGAAGGCCGCCTCGAATCCGGATTTGATCCGTTCAAGATCGATGTCGGCCGTCTCGCCGACGCACATCGCAAGATCATGGATCCAATAGGTGTCGGGCGCGTCGGGCGCCGGCTTCTCGGACGGGCGGATCGGATAGCCGGTTTCGAAGTGAACGAAGAGGCCCATGTTCTCGAACACGGGAACGCAACGGGACAACGGCACGGACACCCCGCGCGCGTAGATCTTGGCGCGAATGTCAGAGGATGTGTCGCCCGGTCGGCGGAACGCCCTGAGGCGGATGGGGGCGTTGGCGCTGAGCTCGGCGATCTCGGCGACGTCGACCAGCGCCTCCTCCGCCGGGAAGGCCTCTCGATAGGCCGCATTGAAGGCGCCGTGAAACCGGCTCGCCCCGGCGCGCGCCGGCTCGCTGAGTTCGGCGGCCGCCAAAGCGTCGCGAAAGGCCTCGGCCCAGCCCCGGGCCGCCGCTATGATCGCCGCTTCGATCTCGGCTGCGTCGTATTCAACCGTCGGATCCTTGAGATCGACGACGAAATGCACCCGGGCGAGGTCTGCGGTGTCGAAGCTCGGTTGGAAGCTCGAGATCGACCCGTTCAGCGCCGACGATAGAATGTCGCCGATCCGCTTGCGCAGCTCCGAATTGTAGTCCTCCCGCGCCACATAGACGAGGGCGGAGACGAACCGGTCGAACTCGTCGCGCCGCAGGAAGACGCGGGTGCGGGGCCGGCCGATCAGATGCAGCGCCCCTTCCACCATCGGGATCAAATCCCGCGAATGGGTTTGGAACAGTTCGTCCCGCGGCCAGGCCTCGAGGATGTGGCTGATCGCTTGGGCGGTGTGCCCGCCAGGCTTCGCGCCGATGGCCGCCTGCACCTTCCGGATCCGTCGGCGCAGCAGCGGGGTGCGGGCGGCCCGCTCGTCATAGGCCTCGGCGGTGAACAAGCCGACAAAGCGGGTCTCGCCGCAAACCGCCCCGGCCGCGTCGTAGCGTTTCACCCCGACATAGTCGGCCGGCACGCGCCGATGGACGCGCGACACCATGGTGGATTTCGCGATGATCAGGGGAGACGGCTCCTGCAGAAACGCTTGGATCTCGGCGGTCAGCACGGTTGGCTCGCTGCCCTGGTTGAGAACGTTCCTCTCCTCGTCCCGCAGGACGCCGAGATTGGAGCCCTCGATCATGATCGGCTCTTCCGGCAGAAGCGCACCGTCCGCCCCTTTGGCGAAATCGTAGGTCCGGGCCCCGATGAAGACGAAATGCTCGTCGCGCAACCAAGCAAGGAAGGCGACCGCTTCGTCGCGCAATTCCGGGTCGAGGTCCGCCCGCGCCTCCAACCGCTCGATTTCTTCGGAGAGGCGCGCCTTAAGGGCCCCGTAGTCGGCGACCGCGGCGGCGACGTCTTGCAGCGTCGCCTCGGCCCCGGCCCGCAAGCGGGATTGTTCGGGCTCGGTCAAGAGCGGCTGATGGATCTGGATCAAAGACCGGGCGGGCCCGTCCCCGCGGTCGACGACCGGGTGGAGAAGCGCCCGGACATCATGGCCCTGTTCGGTGCATTCGCCGAGAAGCGAGGCCACCAGAAAAGGGATGTCGGGGCCGGCGGCTTCGAGGAGCGAGCCCTGGCCGCCGAGTTCGGGCGGGGCGGGTCTCAACCGGACCCCGCGCGCCCCGGCCTCCAGCCCGGACGCCCATTCCCAAAGCGGGCCGCCCAAGGCTTGGAGCGCGCCATCCCTCGATAAGTCGAGCCCTTCGCCCGCGGCTTCGCGAAGGAGTTGGGTGAAGAAACCGGCGATCGCGTCGTCGGACGAGGGGGGGCGGTCCGGCATGGGAATGAACTGACATAGCGTTGGGCGGATGGCTGGTCCTACGACGCCCGGCGGCCCTCAGCAATCCAAACCTTCCGGCGAGGCTCCAGCGGCTCCGAGAGTAGCCCGCCGAACGGGGACATGTTCGGCGGGCCCAGGCCCCATTCGCAGGCTGGGTGGGGGACGCACGCGGAGGCCTGTTTCTCGGCACGCAACAAATACGTGTGTACTGTTGCTGTACTTCGATACTTAGCGGGTTCGTCATGCAAGCCAAGGCGTTTCTTGCAGCATCGCGAAATCGTGTTCAGCTCGTCTGACTTAGTTGTGCGGTTTCAACGTTTTCGGTCGCATGGGTCGTCGGTCGTCCGTCCGCTGACAATGCGATAGCGAGCCAACGGGCGCCGTTCCACTGGCTGCAGAGAATCATTAAAAGCACCGTCAGCGGCGCCGAGAGGAACATGCCGGGAATGCCCCATAGGGCGCCCCAAATCGCCAGCGATAACAACACAACGAGGGCGGATAGATTGAGGCTTTCCCCCATCATGCGCGGCTGGACGAAATTGCCGATGCTGAATTGCCAAAAACTGACCGCGCCGAACACCAAAGCGGCGTAGAGATAGCCGTCCTGCGGCGCGGCGCCGGGCACCCAGGCTGGAATTTCCGGCTGCACCAAAGCGAACAGCAAGGGCACGAACGCAGCGATGATCGACCCGATCGTGGGAATATAATTCAACACAAAAATCAATGCAGATAGAAAAAGCGCATTCTGAACACCTAGAATGCTTAGCGTCACCCAAGTAAGCGCGGTTATGATGAGCGAAATAACTGTTTGTGTCCAAAGATAAGTCTCGATCCCTCTCCTAGCGGCGTCGCCGACACGCTTGACTTGCTGCCGCGAGGCGCGAT
>CAYYNG010000168.1:0-4949 GCA_964472435.1 uncultured Hyphomonadaceae bacterium
CCGGGGATAGGCGTCCTGCAGCCAATTGTGCAGGAAGGGAAAGGCCGCCTTGATGCCGAAGGCGATAAAAAGGAGCCATGTGCCGGGCTCGCCGAGGGAGAGCTCGCGAAGCGACATATCTCCCGTCGCCGTGAAGAGCTGGCTCGCGCCGAAAAGGAGCAAAACCCCCGAAAGGACCTGGACGCCGAGATACCGCATCGCCGCGCCATAGGCCGCTCGCGTGCCCGTCCGCAGAATGAGGAAGACCGACGAGACCGCCGTGAGCTCCCAAAAGACGAACAGGGTGAGGAAGTCCCCGGAGAAGGTCGCCGCCACGGCCGCGCCCGAATAGATCAGCGCAGAGGCGTCCTGCACCGCGTCGTCCTGGTGCAGGGCGTAAATCCCGTTGAGCAGCGCGGCGATGAGAAACGCCAGCCCGAAGATGAAGGAGATGTTGTCGACCCGATAAAGGATCATTTCGACCCCGAAGGCGCTGTAGGTCGCAAGATCGAGCCCGTGTTCGGCGTTGAGCAAAAGGAACACCCCGACGATCGGCGCGCCGACGGCGAGGGATTGGCGCGCCTGTTTGAGCGGCGCGGCGGCGGCCAGCAGCCCCGCGATGATCAGCAAAAGCCCGGGATTAAGCGTCAAAAGGCCGGTCATTGCGGGCCCTCCCCGTCCGCATCCTCATCGCCGTAATAGGTCTCGCCGCGCCGCAAGAGGCGGCCGAGCGGCCAGCCCATCAACACCACGAACGTGAACGCGGCGAAGCCGTAGAATCCATAGAACCCGGTGACCGATTCCACGTCCGCCTTAGGATGGCGCTCAATGGGCAGGAACTCTGCGATCAGAAGCGCAACCGACAGGGCCGAAAGGCCGTAAAGCACGAGATTGCCGATATTCTTCGCCTCAACCCAGCCGAAGAGGATCTTCGCCATGGGATGATGGGCGCGGTCGGGATCGCCGTTCATCATGCGCCTCCAAACGCCGGGGCCAGGAACCGCGCGAGCGGCGCCATCAGGAAAAAGAGAACGAACGTGCCCGTCGCCGTCAGCACGGGCGCCGCCACCGTAAAGAACGGGGCGCCTTCGGGACGCTTATAGGGCGCAGGCTCGGGCGCGCCTTTCGGCGGCATCAGGGCGAGCAGCGGGATGGGCAGGAGATAGGCGATGTTGAGGAGCGAGGACCCGAGCAGAACCCAAGAAACGTAGGCATGGTCCGATTGCGCGGCGCCGAGCATCAGCTCGAACTTCGCCCAACTGCCCGCGAGCGGCGGCAGCCCGATAATGGAGAGAGAGGCGACGAAAAACGCACCGAACACCCAGGGCATGCGCCGACCGAGACCGCGCATATCCGAGATATTGGCGAGGCCCGTGGCGACATAGATGGCGCCTGCGCACATAAATAGCGTGATCTTGCCCATTGCGTGGGCGGCGATCTGCAGCGCGGCGCCCATCTGGCCCGCCGCGTAAGGCGCTTTCGCCGCAAACTCCGCAGCCACCGCACCGGGCGCCGCGACCATCATGGCCCCGGCCGTCACGTAGGCGAGCTGGCCGATGGTCGAATAGGCGCGCCGCGCCTTCAGATTGTCTTTCGTCATCGCGATGAGCGAAGAGACGACGATCGTGAAGCACGCCACGCCGAGGACGAATTCGGTGGTGGGAAGTTCGGCCAGAAGATCCTGACCGAAAATATAGACGGAGATCTTGAGGATCGTGAAGACGCCCGCCTTCACCACTGCAACGGCATGGAGCAGCGCCGAGACGGGCGTGGGCGCGACCATCGCGTTCGGCAGCCAGAAATGGAACGGCATCAAGGCCGCTTTGCCCACGCCGAAGGCGAACAGCAATAGGAGCGCGCCGCCGATCGCCGGGTCGAGATCATTGGGAAGGAGCCCGCCCGCAACAAAATCGAGCCGACCCTCCGCCACCGTCCACGTCCAGACGACGCCGACGAGGAAGAGCCCGATCGAGGTGCCGAGCAGCGTCATCAGATAGATCCGGGCGCCGCGGCTCGCCGCCTCGTCGCCCTTATGCGCCACCAGCGGATAGGTCGAAAGCGTAAGGACTTCATAAAAAACGAATAGAGTGAACAGGTTGCCAGCCATCGCAACGCCCATGGCGCCGAGCAGCGCAATCGCGAAGCAGATATAGAAACGCGTCTGGTTCCGCTCGCGATTGCCCCGCATATAGCCGATCGAATAGAGCGAATTCACGATCCAGAGGCCGCTCGCCACCATGGCGAACAGCGCGCCGAGAGGCTCGAGCTTGAAGGCGAACGCAAAACCCGGCGACGCCTCGCCAAGGAAAAGCTCGGGCGGCTCGCCGCGGCCGACCGCTGCAGCCATTAGGACTGCGACCACGAACAGCGCCGTCGCCGTCAGCAAGGTGACGCCCTCTCGAAGGTCCGGCATGCGGCCCAAGAGGAAAATGCCGGCCGCGCCGGCGAGCGGCAGAACCAAGGCGGCGAGGATCAGGGTCTCACCCGTCATGGCGCGGTCTCCAAGCCAAGAGCGGCGGCGGCCTGGTCGGCGAGCCCGATCGGAAAGGAGGCGTCGACCCCGATCCAAATGTTGGCGAGCGCCAAGGCCCAGAGCGGAACCAGAAGCAGAAGCGGCGCTTCCTTACGGGTCTTGCGCGGGTTCGCCGGCGCCCGGAAGAACACGACCTCGAGAATGCGCCCGACATAAACGACGGCCAAAACGCTCGAGCCGACGATCACGAACGCCGCCCACCACCAGCCTTGCTCCAGAACCGCGTTCAAAAGCGCGATCTTGGATTGGAACCCCGCCGTCAGCGGCACGCCGATCAGGGAGATCCCGGCGACGGCGAAGGCACTCGTCGTGAACGGCGCAACCCGGCCGAGACCCGCGAAGTCTTTGATCCGCGCGCCCTGGAAGCTGAGCACGACGCCAGCGACCGCCATAAAGAGCGCGCCCTTCATCAGGGCGTGATTGAAGAGGTGCAAAAGCCCAGCCGAAAGGCCCGCCGCCGTGCCAAGAGAGACGCCGAGGATGATGTAACCCACTTGAGCGACGGACGAGTAAGCGAGGGTTCGGCGAACATCGGTCTGAAAGGCCGCCTGGAACGAACACGCCACCATCGCCGCGGCCGCCAGGGCGGCGAACAGCATCCCGAAATTGAGATCGATATAGGAAAAATCTGCAGAAAAAACTGAGAACAAGAAGCGGATCAGCGCATAAATGGCGACCTTGGTCGCCGTCGCTGAAAGAAAGACGGTCACAAAGCTCGGCGCGTAGGCGTAGGCGTTCGGCAACCACTGGTGCAGCGGCCAGACCGCCGCTTTGAGCGCAAGGCCGACCATGATGAACGCAAAGCCGGCGAGCACCGTGCGGCTGCCATAGACCGACGGAAGCCGGCTCGACATGTCGTCCATATTCAGTGTGCCGGTGGCGGCGTAGAGGAAGCCCACCCCGATGACGAAAAAGGTCGCCCCGATGGTCCCCATGATCAGATAGTTGAACGCGGCCGGCAGCGCCCGGCGATCGCGGCGCGCGCCCATGGCGACCAGCACATAGGTCGAGATCGAGCTGATCTCGAGGAAAACGAACATGTTGAA
Organism: uncultured Hyphomonadaceae bacterium; assembly: GCA_964472435.1. Classification (GTDB taxonomy): domain Bacteria; phylum Pseudomonadota; class Alphaproteobacteria; order Caulobacterales; family Hyphomonadaceae; genus CAYYNG01. The sequence continues at coordinate 3,559 of CAYYNG010000168.1, forward strand.
GGCGTCGCCGGTGATCGCGACACCGGAGAGGCCGGTCACGCAAATCAAGTAGGCGGTATAGAAAAGCGGCCGCTGCTCGGCCCGCACCTCGGCCTCGACGGTGGGCCAAGAAAAGATCGCCGCGAGGAAGGCGATCCCCGTGACAATGAATAAAAACAAGGCGTTGAGGCCGTCAACGCGGAATTCGATGCCGATCGGCGGCGCCCAGCCTCCAAGCTCGTAAGAGACAACCGCGCCGCCTGCGACTGCGTCAGCCAAGACCACGGCGCAAAGAAGCGACAGTCCGGTGGCGGCCACGGCGATCAGCCAGGCCAGCCGCCCGTTCGGCATGAACGCCGCAACGCCCGAGGCGAGCAGCGTGAAGACGACCAACAGCACGCTTGCATGGGCGACCAGCGCCGCCGGCGCCCATTCCGCAAGGATCCCCGCCATCAGGCCGCCGCTCCCGCCGCGTCGCTTTCGGTTTCCTTCTCCGCCGTGTCGATATCGATCGCCCGCACATCGTCCGCCTCGATCGTTCCGTAGGCTTCACGAATGCGCACCACCAAGGCGAGCCCCACCGAGAGCGTCGCCACGCCGACGACGATGGCTGTGAGGATCAAGACGTGCGGCAGCGGGTTGGAATAAACGCCTTCAAGGCTGGAGGCCGCCGGCTCGACCGGCGGTTCGGCCCCTGTGGGATAGGTATCCGCCACCGCGTCCGACAGAGGCGGGGATAACCCGGCCGCGGTCTCGTCCGCAGTCCCCGAAGGTCCCGGCGCCGGCCCCGAAATCGACGCGGTCTCGGGCGCGCCATGGTCGTCGGCCCCGTGATCGCCGTCGGCCGCCCCATGGGCCGGGCCGTGGTCGCCGCCATGGTGGCCGCCCTGATCAACCTCGAGCAGGATCGGCGCTGTGCCCCCGGCGACTTTGCCGAGCGTGATGTAGAAAATGAAGACCGAGGTCTGGAAGATCGACAGGCCGACCAGCCGCTTGATCATGTTCTCGGACTGGAACGTGATATAGAGCCCGATCATCATCAACCCGACAATGGCCCAATAGTTCCCGCGGTCGAAAAGCGCCTCGATCATTCCTGGGGCCTACCAATCCTCGTCCCGGATCTCGGCCACGCGGCCGGCGAACGCGTAGAAAATGGTGATCATCGACCCTGCGACGGTGAAGAGGACCCCGAGCTCGATGAGCAGAATGCCGAGATGCTGACCCGCATGTCCGCCCGGCTCCTCCTCGACAAGGTAGTCATAATCCAAATAATCCCCGCCATTCATCATCGCCCAAACCCCGACCCCGGCGTAAAGCAAGAGCCCCACCCCCGCCAAGCCGCTCGCGAACCAGGCCCGCACCCCGCGCCGGGTCGCCGGGGCCCCGAAGATCAAGGCGGAGAGGATGATGGC
>CAYYNG010000169.1:0-4946 GCA_964472435.1 uncultured Hyphomonadaceae bacterium
GGAAGCGCCAAACCGGTCAAATAGCATTCGTTTTCGGCCAGCGCCGCGACATGGTGACCTGCCCCGTCAAGGGTCTGTGGCCGCTGCGCGGCGCGCCGATGTTTTGCTAGAGGAGACGATGAGCACCGCAGCGTTCAGGGGGTCGCCGTTTTGTCTTTGCGTCTTGTCTCACGGCTGCATCGGCTGCTGGCCCTTGTCATCGGCGTCCAGGTCCTCTTTTGGACGGCGAGCGGGCTGTTCTTCACGCTCTATCCGATCGAGGTCGTGCGCGGGGAGCATCTGATCGCCCGGGCCGAGGCGATGGAGATCCCTAAGGGTGCGGCGGTCCTCAGCCCTGCCGAGGCCGCCGGCGGGCCGTTCCACGAGGCGACGCTGCGGCGCTTTCTCGGCGTCATGGTCTATGAGATCGAGACCGCCGCCGGGCGGGGTCTGGTTGATGCGGAGACCGGCGACCGGATCAGCCCGATCGGCGAGGCGCTCGCCCGCGCCGTGGTCGAGGCGGCCTGGGTCGGCGAAGGGGCGCTCGTAGCCATCGAGCGGGTGGACGAGCCGCCGCGGGAGTATGGCCGCCCGGGCCCGGTATGGCGCGCCGAGTTCGAGGGCCCGGATCGCGCCACCCTCTATGTCGACGCCTCGACGGGCGAGCTTCGGGTTGTCCGCACGCCGGTGTGGCGACTGTTCGACCTCCTCTGGGGGCTCCACATCATGGATTGGACGAGTCGGGAGACCTTCACCACCTGGTGGATGAAAACCTTCTCCGCCGGCGCGCTCGTCCTCACCTTGGCCGGGTTCGGCCTCCTTGGCTGGCGTGCGCGGCGGGGAACGCTGTTTCGGTAGCGCGGGGCTGGGCCCTAAAGCAAGTTCGGAGCAAGCGGCACCGTTTGCGAACGGATACTTGCGCTCAAACAAGGACCTAAAGCGACGGTCTGGAGTGTAATGAAAGACCGACGCTTTAGTCCGCCACCACCCGTCCGGGATTCATGATCCCGTTCGGATCGAGCGCGCGTTTCACCGCACGCATCAGGTCGATCTCCGGGCCCGCTTTCAGCGCGGCGATTTCGTCGCGTTTCAGCCGGCCGACGCCGTGTTCGGCGGAGATCGAGCCGCCATGGGCGACGGCTTCGGCGTGTACGGCGGCGGTGATCGCGTCCCGCTTGGCCGCTAAGGCCTCGGGCGCGGCGTCTTTCGGCGCGCAAGCCGAATAGTGGAGATTGCCGTCGCCGACATGGCCGAACGCTACGATCTCAGCGGTGGGGGCGACGCCCTTCACCGCGCGTTCCGCGGTTTCGAGAAAGGCCGGGATCGCCGAAATCGGCACCGAGACATCGTGGTTGATCGAGGTTCCGTAGGCCCGTTTCGAAAGCGGGATCGTCTCCCGGATGCGCCAGAACCCTTGGGCCTGGGCGCCGCTTTGGGCGATGGCCGCATCAAGGGCGACGCCCTGTTCAATCGCCTCGGCGAGGGCGGCCTCCAAAGTCGCGATGGCGTGGGCCTCGTCGACCATGGAGAGCTCGATCAAAACCCGCCAAGGCGCGGGGTGGGGCAGGGGGTCGCGCAGGTCGGGCGCGTCCTCCAGCACCATCTCGACGGCGTTCGCGGGGATAAGCTCAAAGCTGGTCACCGTGTCTCCGGCATGGGCGCGGATGCGGCTGAGGAGCGCCACGGCCGCCTCCGCGCTCGGCGCGCAGGCCCAGGCGGTGGCGGTCTTCGTCTTCGGGAACAGCTTGAGCGACGCGCCGGTGATGAGGCCGAGCGTGCCTTCCGCTCCGGCGAAGAGATGTTTCAGATCATAGCCCGTATTGTTCTTCCGAAGCGCGTTGAGCCCGCGCCAAACCCGTCCGTCGGGCAGAACCACTTCGAGGCCCAACAGCAAATCGCGCATCATGCCATAGCGCAGGACCGCCACCCCGCCGGCGTTGGTCGAGATCAGCCCGCCAATGGTCGCGGTTCCCTCCGAGCCCAGCGAGAGGGGGAAGAGCCGATCCGCGCCATCGGCGGCGGCTTGGACCTCGGCGAGGACGCAGCCCGCGTCGACCAGGATCGAATTGTTGAGCGGGTCGACCGATCGGATCGCGCGCATCCGTTTCAGGCTGACCGTCGCCTCCCCATGGGGCGTGCCGCCGTCGACAAGGCTCGTATTGCCGCCTTGGGGCGTGATCGCGACGCCATGGCCGGCGCAAAGGCGAACAAAGGCGGCCGCCTCGTCCGTCGAGGCGGGATAGGCGGCGAAGGGCGTTAGTCCCGAGACCGTGCCGCGCCAGGGCGTGGCGTGGGCCGCAAGCGTCTCGGGGTCCTCGCTCCAGCCACCGGGGCCGAGCAGTCTTTTCGCCGCCGAGAGAAAGGCGGCGGGAAGCGGCGTTACGAGGGCGGCGGGGGCGTTCATTCGAGATCCCTTCGCATCAAGCGGCCGATCGGGTGGCCCGGCCCCAGCGCCTCGGCGACGCCGGCCCGGGCCGCGGCCGGTTTGTTCTGGGAGAGTTTTAGCACGCCTTCGAGCCGATCCGGAACGAGGCGGTAGGCCGCGATGCATGTCAGCGCTCCGCGGCTCGGGTCAGGCGGTCATTGATCGCTTCGCCAAGACCATGGTTCGGGATCGGAGCGACGGCGATCCGCTCGGCGGTGGCGTCCAGCGCTCGCAACATGGCGAAGAGGTTGGCGGCGGCGTCCGTGAGATCGCCGGTCGGCGAGAGGTTCGGCGCCGGCCCGCCCGGCCCGAAGCTCAAATAGGCTTCGTTCGGTTCGGGTGCGCGGGCGTAGAGGCGAAGGGCGGCGCGGGGCGCGTAATGGCGCAGGAGCTGGCCGGGCGACGAGGGCGCGGCGGGGTCGTCCCCGCCCCGGGCGAGGGCGCCGGCTACGGCTTCAATCGTTTCCGCTGCGAGGCCGCCCAAGCGGAGGAGCGCGGGCGGGTCTGAAACCACGCTGACCACGGTGGATTCGAGACCCACCCCGCAGGGCCCGCCATCGAGGATCAGGTCGACCGCGTCGCCGAGATCGGCGGCGACATGCTCGGCCGTCGTCGGGCTGAGCCGGCCGGAGCGATTGGCGGACGGCGCGGCGATGGGCGCTCCGAACGCCGCGAGCAAGGCCTGGGCCGCGGGGTGGGCGGGCGCCCGGAGCGCGATCGTCTCCAGCCCCGCGCGGGCGAGGTCGCAAACCGTCCCGCTCTCGGCGATCGGCGCCACCAGGGTCAGCGGGCCCGGCCAGAAGGCCGCGGCCAATCGGCGGGCCGTCGCGTTGAGCCGCGCCTCCCGCGCTGCGGCGTCGACGCCTTCGAGATGGGCGATGAGCGGGTTGAAGGTCGGGCGGCCTTTCGCCTCGAAGATCCGGGCGACGGCGTTCGCATTCCGCGCGTCGCCGGCGAGGCCATAGACCGTCTCCGTCGGCATCGCGACCAGGCCGCCGCGGCGGAGGATGTCGGCGGCGGCCTCGATCGCGTCGGGCCGGCCGGCGTCTAGGATCGTCGCCATACGAAGCGCTTTAGGACGCCCGGTCGGCCTCGACAATCACGTCCACCGTGATCTCTTCGCTGACATAGGACGCGCCGGCGTCGCTCGACTGGCCGAGATCGAGCGCGGTGCGCGACAGGGTCGCTGCGCCCTCCATGCGCGCCCGCCCGCCCTCGATCGAGAGGGTGAAGTCGAACGGAACCTCGACGGTTTGGTCTTTGATCGTGACCTGGGCGGCGGCGGTGTAGCCGGCCTCGGTCGCTTCAAAGCCGGAGAGCGCCACCGTCGCGGCCGGAAAGGCTTCGGTGTTGAACCACTCTTTGTACTGAAGGGTGTCATTGTTTAATTTCACCCCGGTGTCGACGGAAGCGGGGGCGATGGAGACCGAGACCCGGCTCTCGTCCAGCCGGTCCGGGTCAAAGGCGATCGCCGCGCTCCAGTCGCCGAAGCGGCCCTCGAACGGCCGGCCGTTATAGACCCCGGCGAAACCAAGCTCCGAAGCCTCGTAATCGACGGTCCAATTCGCTTCGTCGAGGGAGGCCTCCGCCGGCGCGACCGCCCCGGCCCCGCCCGCCACCATGGGCGCGCAGGTCACAAGGGCGAAAAACCCGAGCGAGGCGGCCAGAGCATAGAGCGCGCCGCGGCTCGGCGCTTCCGGGCCCGACGTGCGGCCGAAAAGACCGGGGACCATGCGTTTCAAGACGCCCTCCTCCTCGCTGAGTTCATGCTTCAGCGCGCCGCCCAGATGCAGGGCGAGGAGGAGGAAGACAAGCCACGCCATTTTCGAGTGCAGGAATTCGGCGACCGCGAAGACCGTCTCCTTCGTCTCGGCGGCGAGGTCCGGCAGGCCCGGCAGGTGCGGCCAGCCGACAAGGCCATAGAGCACCGTGGCGATCCCGAAGGACGAGGTGGAGACCAGGATCCAGCCCGTAATCGGAATGGCGAGCATCAGGCCATAGAAGCCGAGATGGACGAGGTGGGAGGCGGTCTTCTCCCGCGGCGCCATCTCAGCGGGGAGGGGCGGGGGCGGGTTCATCACCCGCCACACGATCCGGGCGTTGGTGAGCACGAGCTCGGTGATCCCGAATGATTTGTGCAATTGGTAGAGCCAGTCGATGGGCTGGTCTTCGGCCGAATGCATGTTCCAGCCGAGAAAGATCTGCCCGACCAGCGCGGCGGCGATCAGCCAGTGCAGCGTGATGGCGACGGAGGTGTAGCGGTGCGACGCGGTTTGCATGGAGGGCCCCGTTTCAGTCCCAGGCGGTCACCGGACCATATGGGGCCACCGCCGCCCCGCGCCCATGCGGGGGTGGCATAAGAGGGATGCGCGGGGTCGTCCGCACCGCCCGCCTCACCGCGTCTGGACGAATTCCGCTTCGATGATGATCTCCACCTCGTCGCCGACGACGCCCTGGAACGTGTCATTGCCGAAGTCCGAGCGCTTTATCGTCGAGGTCGCGGAGAAGCCGACCAGGTTGCGCTGGGGCGGACGGATCGTTT
>CAYYNG010000170.1:0-4931 GCA_964472435.1 uncultured Hyphomonadaceae bacterium
TGATCGCCCAGCCGCTGCGCCGCCTCGCGCTGGCGGCCGACCGGATCCGGGCCGGGGCCTCGGAACAGCTCAAACTACCCGCCCTCGCCAAACGCCGCGACGAGATCGGCGAACTCGCCGCTTCGATCGAAGGGATGACCGAGGCGCTCTTGGAGCGGATCACTGCGAACGAGCGGTTCGCCGCCGACGTCGCCCACGAGTTGAAGAACCCCCTCACGTCGATCCGGTCGGCCGTCGAAACGGCGGAGCGGGTCGAGGATCCCGAGGCGCGCGAGCGCATGCGGAAAGTGATTGCAAGCGACGTCAAACGCCTCGACCGGCTGATCACCGATATCTCCAACGCCTCTCGGATCGAAGCCGAGATGACGCGCATCCCCACGGCGCGCCTCGATATCGCGCAGCTCCTCTCTGAAATCGTCCGAACCTATCACGCCACTCAGGAGGCGGGGCGCGCCGAGGTGCGGTTCGAAGACCGCAGCATGGGCGGCGGGCTCTTGGTGCGCGGGCTCGAGGGGCCGCTCGGCCAGGTGATCCGCAACCTGGTGGACAACGCCCGGTCCTTCTCGCCCGCGGGCGGCGTCGTTCGGGTGACGCTGTCGCAAGCGGCGAAGGGCCCGCAGACGATGGCGCGCATCACGGTTGAAGACGAGGGCCCCGGCGTTCCGGAGGACAAGCTTGAGAAGATCTTTGACCGTTTCTACACCGACCGGCCCGCCGGCGCGGCGTTTGGCAACAATTCGGGCCTGGGCCTATCCATTGTCCGGCAGATCGTCGCTTTGCATCGCGGCGAGGTCTGGGCCGAGAACCGCGAAGAGGGCGGCGCGCGGTTTACGGTTGATTTGCCAGCGGTCTAGGCTGCCGACGACCGATGACGAGAAAAGGATCGCCGATGGGAGTAGGTCGCCGAACCGCGCTGGCGGGCTTGAGCGCCGCAGCCGTATTGACGAGCGGCGTCGCCGCGCAGTCGGACCGCTCGCTTGCAACCGACGCCGCCGCGTTGCACGAGCGGCTCTTGGTGATGGACACCCACCTCGACACGCCGGCGAATTTCACGCGGCCGGGCTTCAGCTTGCTGGATCGGCATGACGCCCTCGCCGACCAGTCCCAGGTCGATCTGCCGCGGATGGTAGAAGGCGGCCTCGATGGCGGGTTCTGGGTCATCTACACGCCGCAAGGCCCGCTTACGGAGGCCGCCTACCGGGCGGCCCGCGACGCCGCCCTGTTCCGGGCGGTGACGATCCGCGAGGCGGCCGCGAAACACCCCGAACACTTCGAGCTCGCTTTTCGGTCCGAGGATGCAGCCCGCATCGCCGGCGCCGGCAAGCGCGTGATGTACCAATCGATTGAGAACGCCTATCCGCTGGGCGAGGACGTCTCTTTGCTTGAGACATTCTACGCGTTCGGCGTTCGCATGGTCGGGCCGGTCCATTTCCGCGACAACCAGTTCGCCGACAGCGCCACGGACCTCTCCGCTACCTGGGACGGGCTTAGCCCGCTCGGCGAGGAGCTTGTGCGCGAGGCCAATCGGCTGGGCGTCGTGCTGGACGGCAGCCATGCCGCCGACAGCGCCGTTGAGGATATGCTTGCGCTCTCCAAGGCGCCGATCATCCTCTCCCATACCGGGGTGAGCGCCCTTTACGACCATCCGCGGAATATCAGCGACGCGCTTCTTCGGAAGGTCGCGGCCGCCGGCGGCGTTATCCAGATCAATGCGCTCGGGGCCTATCTCGAAAATATCGAGACGTCGGCGGAGCGTCAGGCGGGGCTCGATGCGATCACCGCCGAGTTTGGCGAGGGCGCCGGTCTCTTCACCCTCGAAGGCGCCGAGCTCGAGGCCTATCTGACGGCGCGCCGCGAGCTCGATCTCGCCCATCCGCCGACCTACTCGACCTTTGAGAGGTTCATGGAGCAGATGCTGCACGCACTCGACATCGTCGGTCCCGATCATGTCGGCATGGGCGCGGACTGGGACGGCGGCGGCGGCGTCGCCGGGATGGAGGATGTCGCCGCGCTTTCGAAAGTGACCGCCCGCCTGTTGGCGGAGGGGTATTCGGCAGAGGAGATCGAGAAGATCTGGTCCGGCAATATGCTGCGCGTGCTCGCCGCCGCCGAGGCCGTGGCCGCCGAGCTCGCCGCCGCCGATTGATCCTGGCCCGCGCTTCGGCCACAGTCGCGCGAAACAGGTAAGGGAGGATCGGCGGCATGCTGACCAAAGGCGACGAATATCCGATCCACCAGACGCCTGAGCCGGTGGCCGTCGCCGGCTCGGACAGGAATTTTTACGACCGCTATTTCTTCAACGGCTACAACGCCGACGGCTCGGTGTTCTTCGCGGCGGCGATGGGGATCTACCCCCACCTCAATATTATCGACGGGGCGTTCTCGATCCTGCGGGACGGCAAGCAATCGTCTGTCTTTATGTCGAAATGCCTTGGCATGGAGCGGATGGATACGTCCGTCGGCCCGCTGAGCGTCGAGGTGACGAAGCCGCTTGAGCGCATCCACCTGCGGCTCACCGAAACTGAAGGGATCGCCGCCGAGCTCGCCTTCACCGGCCGGGCCTTTCCGATCGAGGAGCCGCGCTTCATCCATCGCCAGGGCCCGCGCATGGTGATCGATTGCACCCGGATGACGCAAAACGGCCATTGGGCCGGCATGATCCGGATCGATGGCCATACGATCGAGCTGACCGAAGGCAAATGGCACGGCACGCGCGACCGCTCCTGGGGCGTTCGACCCATCGGCGCGATGGACCCCCAGCCGGCGCTGCCGATCCAGCTTCCGCAATACTATTGGGTCTGGACCCCGTTGAACTTCAAGGATTGCTCCGTCTTCTACCACATCAACGACGATGCGGCGGGCCGCAGCTGGAACACGCGCGGCGTTATCGTGCCCGACGGCGCGTCGGCGGGCGAGCAGGCGCATCTCGCCGATTGCTCGTCAAAGCTCAGCTTTGCGCCGGGAACGCGCCGCGCGACGTCCGCCTCGATCACCTTCACCGATCATGAAGGCCGCGGCTCAGGCGTCGAGGTCACCCCCTTCGCCCAGTTTCAGATGAAAGGCGTGGGCTATCGCCACGAAAAGTGGACCCATGGCGCCTTCATCTCAGAGGAGCTTTCGTTCGCGAGGGAGGACTGGTCGCCGGCCGACCTTCCTTGGCAGGATCCGCATAATCTGCACATCCAGGCGATCTCCAAGGCCGTGCTGACCGATGAGAACGGCGCGCGCCATGAAGGGATCGGCACCTTCGAGCAGCTCTTTGTCGGCCCCCATGCGCCCTCGGGCTTCAAAGAGATTCTCGACGGCGCGGCATGACGCTCGACCCCGTTCGCGACCACGCCCTGGCCGAAGCCTTCACAGCTTACGTCCAGGGCCAAAACGAAGACGCGCGGAACCATCGCGTCGCGGCCCTGACGCGCATCCATGGCGGGGCGAGCCGCGAGACCTATTCGATCGATATCGCTTATGATGGAACAAACGGACCCGAGACGCGCGGTTTGATCCTGCGCCGAGATCCCCCCGACAGCTTGATCGATACGGATCGAAAAATCGAGTTCGCCGCCATCCGCTCCATGAAGGGCGCGGGCCTGCCGGCGCCGGACGCCCTCTTCCTCGAAGAGAGCGCAGGTCCCCTGGGCGCGCCCTTCTTCGTGATGGGGCGGATCGATGGCGGGACGGCCTCGGTCCCGTTTCGCCTCGACGGGCTGGACCCCCACCGGGTCTCGATCGGCGAGCAGTTTTTCCGACATCTCGGCGCGATCGCGTCGGTGGAGGCGGAAGGCTCGCCGCTCGCCCAGGTCATCGACACGCCCGCGCCGGACGCCTGCTGGCGGCGCGAGCTCGACTATTGGGAAGCCGAAGTCGACAGGAATGCGCGGGAGCCGCAGCCGATCACCAAGGCGGCGATCCGGCATCTTCGGCGCAATCCGCCGCCGCCCGCCCAGCGGCTGTCGATCGTCCATGGCGACTACCGCGTCGGCAATTTCATGCACGATGAGAAGGGCTCGATCACCGCGGTTCTCGACTGGGAGATGGCCCATATCGGCGACCCCTACGAGGATTTCGCCTGGGCCGTCGACCTTCTTTGGTCTGGGGGCGATCTAACGCGTGCGGCGGGGTTGATCCCGTGGCCGGACGCGATCGCGCTGTGGGAAGAAGCCTCGGGCTGTCAGTTCGACTTCGAAGCCTTTGAGTGGTGGTCGCTCTTCGCCGCAGTCAAGGCGATGGGGATCTGGATCTCGTCCGCGCGCGCCTTCGCCGACGCGAAGAACGATGATCCGGTCCTTGCGTTCTCCGGTTGGTTCACCCATGCGGCCCACGAGCGGATCATCGTCTCGCGGCTCGCGCCGAAATATACGAGGGGCGGATGACCGATGTTGCGAAGATCCTGGACCGGGTCGCGCGGACGCTCAACCAAGAGGTCGCGCCGGCCCTTGAGGGCCGATATCTCGGCGGACACGCTGTGATGGCGGGCCTTCTCACCGCGATGGCTGGGGAGGCGTTCGACGGCTATGTCGACCGCCTGATGCGGGAGATCGGAGCGATGGCCGGCCTGCTCGCCGACGGCGGGGGCGCGCCGGGCGAGGTCCAGCCAAAGAGCCTCCGGGTTCCGGATGTGAAAGCCGTCCATGATCGCCTTTCAGCGGATCTCATTTCGCTGCAGGAACGGCTGGAAGAGGACGACGCCGACGCCTCCCGGGCGCTCAACGCGAAGATCTGGATGTTTTTCGCCGCGGCGGTGGAGGAGCGTGCGCCGACCCTGCCCGATTTCGCGGCCCCCGCAGACGGCTAGATCCGGTCTCGGCATAACTTTCTTTCACAAATGCGAGGAACCGCTCGGGCAACTCGGCGCTACCTTCCCTAGCATCGCAAGCCATTCACGGGAGAACTTCCATGGCGCGTTTTCAGGATCAAACAGTTCTCGTCACCGG
>CAYYNG010000171.1:0-2145 GCA_964472435.1 uncultured Hyphomonadaceae bacterium
GTGTCGGGGGAAGTGGCGGAGAGCGAGGCATGGGTCGCCGACTTCGCCGACATCGGAGCGGCGCTGGACGATGTCGCCGCCCGCCTCGACCATCAACTGCTAAACGAGATCGAAGGCCTGGAGGCTCCGACGCTGGAGCGCATCGCCGTCTGGGTTTCCGTGCGGCTCAAAGAGCGGCTGCCGCGCCTCAGCCGGGTGGTCGTTTCCCGACCGAGCCTGAACGAGTCGTGCGCGCTGCGGCTCGATTAGCCCTCGATGCGACGCGCGAGCTGTCGGGCGAACCGATTCGATACCGATTGCGCATCGCCCCATGTCGTGCGCGGGCCAAGCGCCCTTGTGTTGCTGTTGTCGAAGGACTCCACCGACGCTTCCGCGATCACAGCGCCGTCCGTATCCAACGCGCGGCCTTCGATCGACATGCCGCCGAAGCCGGAGGAAAGCGTTAGATTGAACCCGATCCGATCGTCAAGCTGCTCACGGGTGGGGCGGCTCGGCTTCGCATCGATGATCGTCACCTCGATGCGGGCGGGATCCGCTCCGCGCCGGGCGAGGGCGCGCTCGATGTCGTTGGTGACGTCTTCGACAAGACGCTCGCCCTCGCGTTCGCCGTAATCCTCCGCGAGTCGCTCAGCGAAAGCGTCGCTGAACGAAACTTCGATCTCGGTCGCGGCCGCAGCGGGCGCTGCGATGACGAGCGCGGCGAAGAGCGTTTTGAGTATGTTCATGGCTTACTCCTGTCTTGCCAAAGTACTTGATATGACGTGCTCATTCCAGTTTCCCGCGCCCCGATCGCGCGATCTTGATCTCGCGCGCACCGGGGAGACGGTTCATAAAGGAGATAAGCGTGGCTGAGCCGACTGCGTTTCTAAATCAGCTGCATACGGACGGCCCATCAGTCTATCCCTTTCAGATCGATTGGTCGAACGGGACCGCGGTCATGGTTCAAATGTCCCCCGCCGAATTCGAACGCGCGGCGGTCCTCGACCAACGGGCGTTCTCCGGTCGGCCGCAAGCGCAGCAGGTTGCGCTGGCAGATCTTTCCGCGCGCGCGGCGGCTTTGCCGGATCGTCCGCTCGGTCTCGTTTTCCATGTCGGTCATTGCGGATCGACCTTGCTGTCACGCCTCCTCGGTGCGCTGCCGGGCGGCTTCGGCCTGCGCGAGCCCTTGCCATTTCGCGATCTCGCGGCGGCTTGGGCGGAACGGGAGCAGCCATGGGCGCTGCGAAGTCCCGGTGGGTGCCGCCAGGACCAGGCGTGGCTGCGCCGGATTTGGGCGCGCCGGCCTGCGACGGCGGCGCTTTCGGTCGTTAAGGCCACGAGTTTCTGCAGCGTCCTCGCCGCTGACTGGTTGGAGACGTTCGCCGGCGACGCCGCCGTTTGTCTCACGGTCTCGCCGGAGACGTATCTGGCGTCGATCTTCGTCCATGATGGCTACATGGCCGATATCCACGGGTCGGCGCGAACGCGGCTCTGCTCGGCCCTTGAGCGGTTCAGCGCGCCGCCGCCCGCCATGCACGCGCTGGCGCCGGGCCCCCGCGTCGCGCTTTCCTATGCCTGCGACGCCATCAATCACGCCGCGGCGCTCACTTGGTCGCCGGATCGAACCCGGCATGTCGATTTCGACGCCTATCTCGCCGATCCGCTCGAGCGATTGAGCGATCTTGCTGCGTTTTTCGGGCTGCCCGCGTCCGAGGCCGAGGTCGCGGCCGTGCTCGCGGGAGCGATCGCCGGACGCTACTCGAAGGCCGAAGGCTACCCGTTTGGTTCGGGAGAGCGGAGCGCGCGGCTCGCCGAGGCGAGGGCGCGGCGCACCGCCGATATTCGCGAGGGCCTGGCGTGGCTCGACGATTTCGCGGGCCGAGAACCGATCGTGGCAAGCGCCCTGCAAACGCTCGGTTACCGATAGATCGCCAGGGGCGCGCGGTTAGTCGCCGTGCCACATCCGGATCAAATTCGAACGGATGAACTCGACTTTCATCAAGCCTTCGGCGCCGATCGCTTCGCCATGCGTGTGGCGCAACTCCTCAAGCTCGAACAGAATATGCCGCTTCTGAGCGTCGCGGATGAAGCTCTCGATAAAAGTAAGGCCCACAAGGCGCTCGCCGCGGGTGAAGAGGTGGACTCCGCCCCGTCACTCCCGAAGCC
>CAYYNG010000171.1:2155-4929 GCA_964472435.1 uncultured Hyphomonadaceae bacterium
GTGACGGGGCTCACCTCATGATAGTGGGTGGAGGGGTAGAAGACCGCCGCGCCCGCCGGCTCTTTGATCTTGAACGTTCGGTTGCCAGGGCGGATGACCAATTCGCCGCCGTCATAGTCCGCGGGGTCGGAGAGGAACATCGTACAGGAGATGTCGACCCGAACCGGCGGATTGCCGACGATCACCGGGGTGTCGACATGTTCGCCATAGGACATTCCGGGCTGGTATTTCGCGAGCAGCGGGGTGGCCATGGCGCGGGGGCGGCAGATGTCCATCGCCCACTCGTTCCGCGCGATGGCTGCGCGCAGCATATTAGAGGCGGTCTGCGCCGCCTGGGTGCGCGGGTCGGACTGAAGGTTCCGCTTGGCGGTGTAATCGGGATTGGTGGATTTGCCGTCGATAAACGTCATCCCGCCGGCGAGCCGCCGCAGTTCTGCAACCTCGGCCGGGGTGAAAAAGTCTGGGATGACGTGGAACATGCGGCGCTTTCCTACTGAACGGGCGGCAGATTAAGGAAGGGGGCCAGACTGTCGAGCCCGACAAGGGGCGACACGGCCGAGAAACTCGCCTAAATCCAGGGTCCGAAAACGCGGGCGTGGCGAAATTGGTAAACGCAGCGGACTTAAAATCCGCCGGCCGTATGGCCTTGCCGGTTCAAGTCCGGCCGTCCGCACCATCCCCAGCCGGTTTCCCAAAGCGGAAGTCGAAGCGCCGGCCGCGCCTTCAGAGGCGGGGACTGCCCCGGCAGAAGCGAGGAGTATGCCGCGCCCATGACCCCGACGCTCGATCTGTCTTTTGTTCGTTCGCAGTTCCCCGCCTTCGAGGCGCCTGAACTCTCGCGCAAGGCCTTCTTCGAAAGCGCCGGCGGGTCCTTTCCCTGTCGCCAAGTGATCGATCGCCTGAAAACGTTCTATTACGAGAACAAGGTTCAACCGCACTTTGCCTACGCCGCGTCCCGACAGGCCGGCGACGCGATGGATGCAGCGCGGGCGCGGCTCGCCGCCTATCTCAATATCGACGTCGACGAATGTCTGCTCGGCCCCTCGACGACCCAAAATGCGTATGTGCTCGCAAACGCCTTTCGCCAGATCTGGTCGCCGGGCGATGAGGTGATCGTCTCGCTGCAGGAGCACGAGGCGAATTCAAGCCCCTGGCGACGGCTCGCTGCAGATGGGATCGTCATCCGGGAGTGGCCTGTGGACGCTGGCTCCGGCGCGCTCGACCTGATTGCGCTGGATGATCTCCTGACCGAGCGCACAAAACTTGTCGCCTGCACCCACGCTTCCAACCTGGTCGGCGCGGTGAACCCGCTGCCCCAGATCGCCGCCAAGGCGCACGCCGCTGGCGCGGTCTTGGTGGCCGACGGGGTCTCGACGGCCCCGCACGGGTTCCCGGACGTCTGGGCGACAGGCGCCGACGTCTATTTGTTTTCGCTTTATAAAACATTCGGACCTCATCTCGGCGTGATGGCGATCCGGCGCGAGCTGGCCGATGCGCTGCCGAACCAGAGCCATGACATCAACGAGGCCGACCCCTTGAAACGGCTGGCGCCGGCGGGACCGGACCACGCCCAGATCGCTGCGGCGGGCGGGATCGCCGACTATTTCGATGCGCTGCACGCCCATCATTTCGGCGGCGCACGGACGCCGGCTGAACGCAGCGCGGATCTGCGGGCGCTGATGGCCGAAGCCGAGGGCGGCCTTTTGGCGAGGCTGCTGGAGGGGCTGGAGGCGCGGAGTGACGTGCGGGTCTTGGGATCGACCTCGGCGACCGCCCGCGCTCCGGTCGTGGCGATCTCGGTGGAGGGGCGCGACCCGTCGGACCTCGCCGATGCGCTCGCGACCCAGGGCGTGCTCGCCGCGCATGGCAATTTCTATGCGCCGCGTCTTCTTGCGGCGATGGGCGTCGCGGCGAAGCCAGGCGTCCTGCGCCTCTCCTTGGCGCACTACACAAGCGCCCGGGATGTTCAACAAGCGATCGCCGCGCTCGATCGGGCGCTTGCGACTTAGTCAAGCGAGCTTGACATTTCCGGGCGGGGTCTCCATTGTCAAGGAAACTTGACGGGGAGGTCGAAATGGCTGGCGCGAACTTTCAGCAATCCAATCGCCGGTATCGGCGTGTTTTCTGGCCTGTGATCGTCATCTACTGTGTTTTGTGTTTCGCCGGGCCCCTGGTGCTGGTGCTGGTGGGTGAGCCGCCGCGGTGGATGTTTGCGGCCGCCGCCTTGATAACGGCAACGCCGATCGCGGTGATCTTCTGGCTGATGCTGCGCTACACCGCCGAAACGGACGAGTTCACGCGGTTGGTTCAACTCCGGGCCATCGCCCATGGCGCCATGATCACCATCGCGATCGCGGTCGGCTGGGGCTTTCTGCAATTGTTCCAGGTTGCGCCGCCGCCCTGGGCGTTCTGGGCTGGACCGCTCTTCTTCGCCGCTTACGGCCTTTCGTATTGGCGGCTTCAAGCGGCGGCCGCGGATTGAAGAATCATCTCAAGCGCTTGCGCCAGGAGGAGGGGTGGAGCCAGGCGGCGTTGGCGGAGAAGCTCGGGGTCTCGCGCCAGTCGGTGAATGCGATCGAGACGGGCAAGTACGACCCGTCGCTTCCGCTCGCGTTTGCGATCGCACGGCTCTTCCAAAAACCGATCGAGGCGATTTTCGAGGACGAGACCGAATGAAAAAGGGCGGCGCGAGTTGCGCCCCCCTTCTTGATTTGGTTGGGCCGCTGGCGCGGCCTTTTGGCCTTGAGATAGATACGCCGGTAAGGTCTTACGAC
>CAYYNG010000172.1:0-4926 GCA_964472435.1 uncultured Hyphomonadaceae bacterium
CACCTTTCCCCAAATCGGCAATGTCGGCGCCAACGCCGATGACCACGAGGAAAGCAGCGCGCCGGCGGCCCGGGCGGCGCGCGGCGCGGTGTTCCGCGAGCCCATCCCCGCGCCGGCGAACTGGCGGGCCGAGGACCATTTCGACGCATGGCTTGCAAAACGCGGCATCATAGCGGTGGGCGGGGTCGACACGCGCGCCCTCACTCGCCGCACCCACGCGCCGGAGGGCGGCATAGACATCGACGCGCTGGTCGCAGCGGCCAAGGCCTGGGCCGGGCTCGAGCGCGCCGATCTTGCGGCCGACGTGGTTCAAGACGACGCCTATGAGAACACCACCGCGCTCTGGCGATTGGGCGCAGGCTTCACCGGGCTCGACGGGCCCGCCGCGCACGTGGTGGTGCTTGATTTCGGGGTGAAGACCAACATTCTCCGCAATCTCGCAGCGGCGGGGGCGAGGGCCACGGTCGTCCCCGGGCATACGCCCTTCGAACGGATCGAAGCGATGAAGCCAGACGGCGTCGTTCTGTCCAACGGGCCGGGCGATCCGGCCGCGACGATCGAACGCGCCGGCGAGACCATCGGGAAGCTGATCGACAGCGGTTTGCCGATCCTGGGGATCTGCCTTGGCCACCAACTCCTCGCCCTCGCCCTCGGCGCCAAGACCGCCAAAATGGGCCAGGGGCACCACGGCGCGAACCACCCCGTGAAGGACCTCGCCACCGGCAAAGTCGAGATCGTGTCGATGAACCATGGGTTCGCGGTGGACGCCGCCACCCTTCCAGCGGGGGTCGAGGAGAGCCATCGATCTTTGTTCGACGGCTCGAACTGCGGCCTCGCCGTCGCCGGCAAGCCGATCATCTCGGTCCAGCACCACCCCGAGGCGAGCCCGGGGCCGCAGGACAGTTTTTACCTCTTTGAACGGTTCGCGGAGATGATGGCGAAGGCCCGCGCATGATCCGCGCCGGCGGTCTCGCCGCGCTTTCCATCGGGATCTGCGGCGCGGCCTCGTCGCAAAACGTCGCCGGCGTCTTCGGACCCGGCGTTGAGCGTGGCGATCGGTCCGTCGAGTATCGCGCGGCCTTGGCCCCGGACGCGTCGGGCGATGGGTTCGTGCACCGCGTGCACGCCCAATACGCCTTCGACCACGCCTGGCGCGCGCGCCTCGTTCTCCAGGGCGGCGATGTCGAGACCGGGACGCTCGAATTCACCTTCGCCCAGGCGGAGCTGCAATGGCAGTACGCCGAAGCAGGCCCCGGGCGCTGGGCCCAGGCCGTGCGGCTCGACGCCCGGCTGACCGACGGCGACGACGGGGCGGATCTCCTCGCCCTCAACTGGACCGGGCAGCGGGATATCGGCGCCGCCTGGCGGACGGTCCTGGTCGGGCAAGTGTCCGGGGAGCTTGGCGACGACCGCCGCAGCGGCGCGTTTGTGCAGACCCGCGCGAGTTTCACCCGCGCACTGCCCTTCAACCTCCGGGCGGGGGCGGAGCTCTTCAATTTTTACGGTTCGACGGCCGACTTTCAGGACGTCAACGACCAGGTCCACCAGGCCGGGCCCGTCGTGACGGGCGGCTTCGGCGAGGGATGGACTTTCTTAGCCGGTGCTTTGGTGGGCCTGACATCGGCGTCGGCCGATATCGACGTGCGCTTCTGGCTCGCCAAGCGGTTCTAAGGCGTTTTCCGACCCAAGCGGCCGCGTGATATGGGAGGCGTCGCGTCGCCCTATTCCGCGGCGACCGCCTGGCGTGCGGCCAGCCGCCGCTCGCGGAGGGCCCGCAGCTCGGCGCCAAGGTGCGCTTCGAAAAACTTATCGCAGCCAAGGCACTTGTTGGCCACGATCCGGCCCTTGCCGTCGGCGACGTGGGAGCGCTCTTTGAAATCCTCGCGGCTCCAACCCGCCTCAAGGCCCATCGCGTCGGGCTCGCCGCGATTGATCGCTTGAATGGCCGGCAAGGCGGCGACGCTCTCTAGAATATCGATCAACGGCTCTTCTGTCAGATTCCCAAGCGGCGCGCGTGTTTTGAGGCAGCAGGGATAGACATTGCCATTGGGCTCGATCGAGACCTCCGAGCCGGCCCGGCCATGGTGGAGAAAATTTTTCCCGCCGGACCAGCGCGCGCAGAAATTCGTGTCATAGCCCGCATTGGAAAGGCCGTTGGCGAAGGCGCGGCCCCGGGGCCAAAGCTCGCCGATCCAAAGATCGGGCTGGGCGCCGAAAAAGAGGAAGGTCGGGCCCGAACGCTTCGATTTCGCCTCGAGATCGGGCGCCTTGAGCCGATCATCCTTCTCCCCGCCAAGGCTCACCTCCCGCACCCCGCGCGAGGCCATGAGGGCCCGGACCTCGTCCATGAAGGCGAACTTCTTCTCGCCCTGCATTCCGACATGGTAGTCGTCGATCGACGCGATCGCGATCGAGGAGACGCCGCGGGCCAGAACCTCGTCGAGGATCTCAGGGGTGAGGACGTCGCCCGTCGTTTGGATCGAGATGTTCGGCAGCCGCGCGCCGTAACGCGCCTTGAGCGCCTCGAGCGCCGGATAGAAGAGCTCCTCGCGCACGCCGTCGATTAAGAGCTCGCCGCCGGCCATGACGAGGAGGGTCGGCTCCCGCGATCCGCTCTTCTCATTGAGCCAGGTGAGATCATCGGGCAGGTTCGAGATAACGGCTTCGTAGGCGCGCCGGCCTTCGCCGACGACCTCGGTCAGCGCATCACGCACATAGGGCCGGAAGCGATCATCGTAACAGTGTTTGCATTTGCGGTGGCACGCCCAGGTGAGCACCCAATAAATCGCTTGCATGGACCGCGGCCTCCACTCGTTTCGCGATGCAGCATAGGCGGCGCGGCCGGTCGCGTCGACCGGATCACGAGGTGTTGAGAAGCGCCGCGCTCAACGCAGCGGGCCGCACCGGCGTTCGAATTCGGCGATCGCGTCGGGCATCCAGCGGCGGAAATTCTCCGCCCGGGTCTCCGAGGCGGGGTGGGTCGACATCCATTCCGGCGGGCGCTGGCCGCCGCCAAGGGCGCCCATCCGCTCCCAGAGCTCGGGGGCCTCGCGCGGATCGTAGCAAGCGCGGACAAGGAGATCCAAACCGATCTTATCGGCCTCGGTCTCATGCTCGCGGGAGAAGGCGTTGAGCCCGCCGGCGGTCGCGATCCCCATGGCCTGCAGCACCGCTTGCCGGGAGCCAACGTCCATATCGCCGATGCCGATGGCGACGGCGGTCTGTCCGAGCTGCGCGATGCGCTGTTGGCTCATCCGCTCGGCGCCATGATGGGCGAGCGCGTGACCGATTTCGTGGCCCATGATGACGGCGAGCTTGTCGGTGTCCTCGAGATCGGCGAGGTCGACGCGGCCGTTATTGTCGCCGGCGACATCCATGATCTGGGTATAGACCGCCACATATCCGCCGGGCAGGCAGAAGGCGTTCGGCTGTTCCGAGGCGATCACGTTATAGGTCCAGTCGAAGGCCTCGGCGACGGGGGTGAACCGGTACCCCTCCGCCAAGAGGTCCTGCTCAAGCTCCACGGCGGCGCGTTGAAGCCGGCGGCCGATATTATTGACGGCCTGGTAGTAGGGCGCGAAACGCGGATCGCACGACGCCGCGCCCTGGGGGCAGAGCACGTTCCGCCCCTCCTGCCCGAGGATCTGGTTATAGGACTGGAAGCCGAGCTGGACCTCCTCCTCCAGGCTGATCGTATTGAGCTGGCTGCGGCCCGAAAACGGAACCGTCTGCTGGTTCGAGAACCAATAGACGGCGAGCCCGGCGAGCGCGACGAGGATGATCGTAAACCGCCCGCCGCCGCTCCGCGAGCGGACCCGGCCCGGTCGATATCTCCGCGGCGTGCGCATGGCGTCTCCCCTTTTCGCCAAACCCCTACGCGGTCTTCTTAGCCGAGCCGGCGCGGGGGCGGAAGCGGCGCGGCTGAATCGACCCTAGGCGCGACGCCCGGGCCCGGGCTAAACTCCTCGCCATGACTGAGACGAAAGCGCCGCCCGAGCCGAAACTCGAAATCCGGATCGTTCCGGTGACCCCGCTCCAGCAGAACACGTCGCTGATCTGGCTGACCGACACCAAGGAGGGCGTCTTCATCGATCCCGGCGGCGAGGCCGACCGATTGATGGCGGCGGCTGAGGAATTCGGCGTCACGATCAAGAAGGTCTGGCTGACCCATGGCCACCTCGACCATGCCGGCGCCGCCGCCGAGATCCGCGAGCGCACGGGCGCGCCGATCGAGGGGCCGCACAAGGACGATCAATGGCTGCTCGACGAAATCGAGGCCCAAGGCGCGAAGTACGGCATCGCCGACGGCCGAAACGTCACCCCGGACCGCTACTTGGACGACGGCGACACGCTGACGCTCGGCGACATGACGTTCGGCGTCGCCCACTGCCCCGGCCACACGCCCGGGCATGTGGTGATCCATCATCAGGCCGGCCGGCTGGCTTTCGTCGGCGACGTCATTTTCCGCGGCTCGATCGGGCGGACCGATTTTCCGCGCGGCGACCACCAGCAGCTGATCGACTCGATCACGCGAAAACTCTGGCCGCTTGGCGACGACATGCGCTTCGTACCCGGCCACGGCCCCCTGTCGACCTTCGGCCAGGAGCGGCGGGACAACCCGTTCGTCGGCGACAACGTGCTCGGTTATGGCGGCCGCGGGCTGGCCTGACCTCGCTTGCCCGGGGGGCCGCACCCGCCGCGACCGCGTATCCCGACGCCCAAGCCAGGATGAGCTTTCGGACGCCGGAAAGCCGATTGGGTCGGAAAACGCCCTAGCGGCCGCGGCTTGCTTGGATCCGCTCCCGCATCCGCGCGCGATTTTCGTCCTGGATCAGGGCGAATTCCTCCATCTGCGCCTCGGTCAGAATATCGGCGGCTTTTCGGCTGGTCTCTTCATTGATCTCTTGAGCTTCGCTCCTGAGGCTT
>CAYYNG010000173.1:0-4920 GCA_964472435.1 uncultured Hyphomonadaceae bacterium
TAGCTCAGCTGGATAGAGCGCTGCCCTCCGAAGGCAGAGGTCAGAGGTTCGAATCCTCTTGGGTGCGCCATCTCGCTCTTCTAAAGAACGCGTCAGCGGCGGTCGCAGGGTGCGGCGGGCTCGGCCGGGGTCATCCGCCGTCCCGGACCAGGGTCATAAAGCGACCGTCGCCTTTAAACGTGTTGAATCCAAACCGTTCATAGAGCCCGTGCGCATCGTCGGTGGCGAGCTGCCAGGCGCGGACGTCGCAGAACCGCGACGCATAGAGAAGGCGCGAGATGATCCAGCGGGCGAGGCCCCGGCCTCGGTGCTCGGGAAGCACGAACAGATCGCTGATGCGCGCATTATAGACGCCGTCGGACAACACCCGGACAAAACCCGCCGGCGCGCCGTCCGGCGCATAAAGACCATAAGGATGAGAGCCTGTGATCGCGGCCCGCAAACGGGCCTTCGGCTCATCTTTGGCCCAATAGAGGGCCTGGAGCGTCTCGACCACGAACTCGACGTCCAACCGCGCCGGATCGTCGGTCAGAACGAAGGCGTAGCGATGGAGATGGCGCTCTATCTCTGAGATGGGAAGTCCCGCACCCGGAACCGCTGGCCGCTGAGGCTGGCTTCGAACATCGCCCCGGCGCGCTCGCGGGTGAACACAGCGACACCTTCGCTGTAATCCGTGGTCGCACCGGCGCCGTCCGTCGAGATGATCGCCGACGCATCGGCGCCGAATTCAAACTCGCCGTCGACGAAGGTGTCGTATTCGCGTTGGTCGCGGAAGAAAATGAGCTGGGCATAGGTCTTGCAGCCCGCCGCGAGGCCGAGGGAGTATTGGTTGACGTAAGCTTTGTAGACGGGTTGGCCGGCGCGATAAACGACGCCGCGGCCACGCGCAGCGCCGACGCCGAACGCGCCCTTCGCGATGCGCGGAAAAATCACATAGCCGTAGGCCTGGTCGAAGAAAGCCTGCAGCGTCGGGTCGTTCTCAAGGAACTTTTCGATCCCTTCATTGGATCGCGCAATCAGCTGGGACGTGTCGTCGTCGCCGCTGGCTTCGGCGCGCGGGTCCCATCCCTGTGCGCATGCCGCGACCGGCGCGAGCGTGAACGTCATCAAAGCAGCGAGAACAATCCGAAGCATAGCGTGGTTCCTCTGAGATCCCGGCCCGGCGGTCTCATAGCGAAAAGCCATCGAAAGCGCCAGAGCCTTGAATTCACGTCCCGCGGGGACTCGGGTCAGGCGGCCATTCCGGCTTTTCGGGCGCACCCCGCGGCGAACTCGGCGAGCGGCGCGACACGCGCCTCCATCGTCGCCGCTTGGGCGTTCGAGGCCGTGCCGTCGCGCACCCGGCCGACAATGCCCTGGCAGATCGCGGCCAGCCGGAACGCATTATAGGCGAAGTAGTAGTCGACCTCCGGCAACCCGTCGCGCCCGGTGTGCCGGCAATAGAGCGATGTGTATTCCTCCATCGTCGGGATGCCGTAGCTCGCAAGGTCTTCGATATCGACAAGCGCCCCGCGCGAGGGATCGGAGCTCGGCATCACCCAATTCATCAGATGATAGGTGAAGTCGGCCAGCGGATCGCCAAGCGTGCAGAGCTCCCAATCGAGCACCGCGATCACCTTCGGCTCAGTGGGATGCAGGATCATATTGTCGAGGCGATAGTCGCCATGGACGATTGTCGTTGTGTCGCCCGGCGGGATGTTTTTCGGCAGCCATTCGATGAGGGCGTCCATCTCTGGAATTTTCTTCGTCTCGGACGCCACATATTGCTTCGTCCAGCGATGGGTTTGGCGGGCGATATAGTCGCCTTCCTTGCCGAAGCCTTCGAGGCCCGCCGCGCGCCAGTCGACATTGTGGAGATCGGCGAAGGTTTTCACTTTGGCTTCGTAGATCGCCCGGCGCTCCGCGGGATCCATGCCTGGCAGCGTCCCATCCCAGAGGATGCGGCCCTCGACCATGTCCATCACATAGAACATCGTGCCGATCACGCCTTCGTCCTCGCAAAGGCCATAGGGCCGGGCCACCGGAAAACCGAGCGGGTGCAGCGCGGAAATAACCCGGAATTCCCGGTCTACGGCATGGGCGGACGGCAACAGTTTTCCGGGCGGTTTTCGCCGCAGCACGTATTTCTTGGTCGGCGTGACGAGCTGGTAGGTCGGGTTCGATTGCCCGCCCTTGAACTGGCGGACCTCAAGCGGGCCGGCATAGCCCTGGACATGCGCCTCCATCCATTCGGCCAGCGCCGCCTCGTCGAACCGATGGCTTTCCGCCACCTCCTTGGTGCCGGTGAACAGCTCCTGCGCGTCTCCGCCATGGACCATGGGCGGTCCTCCCTTTTGTCTCTTCTTTTATCAACTAATGACCCTTGCGGCCGCGGCCGGCAAGGCGGCGTCGGCTACGGCCGTCGCACGCGCCAACCGATATCGCGGCGGCAAAAGCCCTCCGGCCAGTCGATCGCAGCGACGCCGGCGTAAGCCCGGTCGAGCGCGTCGTTCAGCGTATCGGCCGATCCCGTAACCGCAAGCACCCGGCCGCCGGCGGAGATTAAACGGCCCTTGTCGTCCATATCGGTCCCGGCTTGGAAGACGGTGACGCCGTCGATCGCGGCGGCGGCGTCGAGGCCGCCGATCACGGAGCCCCTTCCATAGGCTCCGGGATATCCCGACGCAGCCAGCAC
The DNA here is from genome assembly GCA_964472435.1 of uncultured Hyphomonadaceae bacterium. Classification (GTDB taxonomy): domain Bacteria; phylum Pseudomonadota; class Alphaproteobacteria; order Caulobacterales; family Hyphomonadaceae; genus CAYYNG01. The sequence goes on from CAYYNG010000173.1 coordinate 2,675, forward strand.
GACCGTGGCGGAGGGCCGAAACGACGGGAGCGCAAGCATCGGCTCGACATCGGTTTGCTTCAGCCCGCCCGTCGCGCAGACGAGGAGCGCTGGGACGATGTCGCCGGCAAGCCCCGCCATGAGCGCCTGGCATTCGGGATCGCCGAAGCGGACATTGAACTCCACGACCTTCGGGCCATCCGCCGTCGCCATGATCCCGACATAGAGAACGCCCTGATAGGGCGCGCCGTCGGCGGCCATGCCGGCGAGCATCGGCTCGACGATCTCTGATCTGATCCGCGCCATCATCGCATCGGTGACCACCGGCGCCGGGGCGTAGGCCCCCATACCTCCCGTATTCGGCCCGGTATCGCCCTCCCCCGCTCGCTTGTGGTCTTGAACCGGCGGCAAATAGATCGCGCCCTCGCCGTCCGTCAGAACGAAGACGCTCGCCTCCTCGCCCTCCAGGAAGGCTTCGACCACAAGCTCGGCCGACGCCGCGCCGAACTTTCCGCCGAGCATCGCGTCGATCTCCGCCTCCGCTTCCTTGCGCGTCGCAGCGATAACGACCCCCTTTCCCGCAGCCAGGCCGTCGGCCTTCAAGACGTATGGCGCCGCCATTTCGGCCAGAAACCCCTTCGCCGCCAACGGATCCGTGAAACGGCCATATCGCGCCGTCGGCACGCCGAACGCGGCCATCTTGTCCTTCGCAAAGCCCTTCGAGGCCTCGAGCTTCGCAGCTTCTGCCCCTGGCCCGAAGACGTCATAGCCCCGCGCCCGCAGCCGATCGGCGAGCCCCAGCGCGAGGGGCGCCTCGGGGCCGATAACGACAAGATCGGGGTCCAGCTGAAGCGCGAGTTTTTCAAGACTCTCGACATCGTCGGCGGCGATCTCGTAGCAATCGCCCAGCGCGCCGATCCCAGGATTGCCGGGCGCGCAGGAGATCTCGTCGACGAGCGGGCTTTGGGCGATCTTCCAAGCGAGCGCGTGTTCCCGGCCGCCCGAACCGATAATTAAGATGTGCATGCGCGTGTCATGCGGCGGCGGCTCGGCGCGATCAAGCGGCCTTGCGCTTTGTCGGCGCGGCGGCCCGGCGCTAAGTTCGGTCCATGGCAGACGATTCACCCCAAACCAATGCGCCCGACCTTTCCGTCTCCGATCTCGCCGCGCAGCTGCGACGGACGATCGAGACGAATTTCGACCATGTCCGCGTCCGCGGCGAGCTCGGCCGGGTCACGATCGCCCGCTCGGGCCATCTCTACGCCGACCTTAAAGACGACAAGGCCGTGCTGAACACGGTGATGTGGAAGGGCCAGGTCGGCCGCCTGCCGTTCCAACCGGAGGAAGGACTGGAGGTCGTCGCAACGGGTCGGCTCTCCACCTATCCCGGGCGCTCGAACTACCAGCTCATCGCCGAGACGATGCGCCCCGCCGGCGCGGGCGCGCTGATGGCCCTTCTCGAAGAGCGCAAGAAGAAGCTCGCGGCCGAGGGACTCTTAGCACCCGAGCACAAAAAACGGCTGCCGTTCCTGCCCGCCCGGATCGGGGTGGTGACCAGCCCCACAGGCGCCGTCATCCGCGACATCCTGCACCGTATACGGGACCGCTTCCCGGTTCCCGTGCTCGTTTGGCCGGTGCTGGTTCAAGGCGATCTCGCCGCCGGCCAGATCGAAGCCGGCATCCGCGGCTTCAACGCCATGCCGGCAAGCGACCGCCCGGACTTGGTGATCGTCGCCCGGGGCGGGGGCTCGATCGAGGACTTGTGGCCGTTCAATGAGGAAGCCGTCGTTCGGGCCGCGTTCGAAAGCGAGATCCCGCTCATCTCTGCGGTGGGGCACGAAACCGACACCACGCTGATCGACTATGTCGCCGATGCGCGCGCGCCGACGCCGACGGGCGCGGCGGAGATCGCGGTTCCAGTGCGCGCCGATCTCGCTCTTGCTTTGGGCGACCATGCCGGCCGGCTCCGCCACGCGCTCATCCAACGCGCCGGACGGGCGCGGGATCGGTTGCGCGCCGCACGTCTTCCGAACTTGCAGGCCTTGATCGCAGCCCGGTCGCAGAGGCTAGACGTGGCGACCCTGCGATTGGGCCGGGTGTTGGGCGCCTTTCTCGCAGCGAAACGCGCGCCATTTGTCCACGCCGCGGCGGGCCTGCGGCTTGAGGCGGTGCGAGTCGACCTCCGGCGCCGCCGAGATCAGCTGAAAAGGGTCGCGGTTCGGGCGCGCCCTGCACTTCTGCGTTCGATTGAACACCGCAGGTCGCAT
>CAYYNG010000174.1:0-4915 GCA_964472435.1 uncultured Hyphomonadaceae bacterium
CGTGAACCGGATCACCAAATACGCCGCCTCGAAATTCGAGGGCCGAGTGCCCGAAGCGGGCGCGCCGGGCGAGGATGAGGCCTGGATGGCGGGCGAGCTTGCGACCCGGCTCGCCGCGCTGCGCCAGCACTATGAGGAGATGGAGTTCCGCAAGGCCGCCGCCGAGACGCGGGCGATTTGGGCCGCGGGCAATGAATATCTCACCCGCGCCGAGCCCTGGGTGAAGCACAAGGCCGATGTCGACGCCGCCGCCGTTGGCGTGCGCACGGGGCTGAACCTCGCGGCGGTGTTCGGCATTATCGCCCAGCCGCTGATCCCGACGGCGGCGGGGAGGATTCTCGACGCGCTTGGCGTGCCTGCGGCGAACCGGCTGTTTCCGCAGGCCGATGACGAGCGATTGCTGGACGCGCTTCCCCACGGCCACGCCATCACGCCGCCGGAGGTACTATTCGCGAAGATCGAAGACGATCAGTTGGCCGAGTGGTCGTCGCGGTTCGGCGGCGGCTGAGCGGGCCCTTTACAAGTGGCGCGGGAGCGGCCTTCCTGGCGGAAAGAAACCCGGCGGCCCCGCATCTTCCAGACACCGAGGCCGCCGCCTAGGAGCCCGCGCCCTTGTTCCGTTCCCTGATCGCCGCCTCGACGCTCGCCGTCGCACCAGCCCTCGCCGCCGCCCAGACGGGCCTCGACCTCGAAGCGCTCTATCGCGACCTCCATGCGAACCCGGAGCTGTCCTTCCTCGAATCGGCCTCCTCCGCCCGGATGGCCGCCGAGCTCGAGGCTTTGGGCTTCGAGGTCACGACCGGGGTGGGCGATACGTGGGTCCGGGCGAAGGCCGAGCGGGACCAGGGCGTCATCCGCGACGGCGTCGGCGGTTACGGCGTCGTCGGCGTGTTGCGCAACGGCGAGGGCCCCACCGTGATGATCCGCACCGATACGGACGCGCTGCCCGTGCCGGAGCAGACGGGCGTCCCCTACGCCTCCACCGCCACCGCCGTCAGCTGGACCGGGGTCGACAGCGCCGTGATGCACGCTTGCGGCCACGACATCCACATGACGAGCTGGGTGGGGACGGCCCGCGCGCTGGCCGGCCGGCGGGACGACTGGTCGGGCACGCTTGTGATGATCGCCCAGCCGGCGGAAGAGTTGGGCCTTGGGGCCATGGCGATGCTGGAGGACGGGCTCTATACCCGCTTTCCGACGCCGGATGTGAACCTTGCCCTGCATGTGAACGCCGCCATGCCGTCGGGCACGGTGGGCGTCGTGCCGGGCTTTGCGCTGGCCGCCGTCGACTCTGTCGATGTGATCGTTCGGGGGGAAGGGGGCCACGGCGCCTATCCCCACACGACGCGGGACCCGGTTGTCGTCGCCGCCCATATCGTTGCTGCGCTTCAGACGCTTGTCTCCCGTAATATCGACCCCCAACGGCCGGGCGTTGTCACTGTCGGCGCGTTCCAGGCCGGCGCGAAACACAATATCATCTCCGATGAAGCGCGCCTGAAGCTCACGGTCCGAAGCTATGACGAGGAGACGCGCCAGACCCTGCTCCAGGGGATCGAGCGCATCGCCCGAGCGCAAGCCGAGGCCTTCGACGCGCCCGCGCCCGAGGTGATCTTCGAAAGCGACCCGATCCCCGCGACCTATAACGATCCAAGCCTGACCGAGCGGTCCGCCGCCGCCATCGCCGCGGCGATTGGCGAGGGGAATGTGCGGGAGATGGCGCCGGTAATGGGGGGGGAGGATTTCGCCCATTTCGCGCGCACCGACGAAGAGATCCCGGGCTTCATCTTTTGGCTCGGCGGCGTCGACCCCGAGACGATGGCCGCGGCCGCCGAAGCCGGCGAAGCGCTCCCCTCGCTCCACTCGCCCCGCTTCGCCCCGGACTACGCCCCCACGATCGAAACCGGCGTCAAAGCGATGACGGCCGCGGCCCTGGCGGCGTTCGAGGGGGAGAGTTAGGGAGGCGCCCGCGCGGCAGACCTTAAACCGCGTCTATTTCGGGGTTGGCGCCGGGTGGTTTGGGGCGGCGTGTTAGATAAGTCTGTCGGCTATGCAAGGCTTATCCTCGCCGAGAAGGGGCATTCAGCCCCGCGCTGCCCCGGCTCTATCCTACGCCGTCACCCCGCCATAGGCGACGCCGGTAAGGTCCGCCATGTTGCGGTCGAAGGTGGTGAGGTCGGTCGCTGTGAAGTCGGCAAGCCGGCGATGGCCGCAGGCGCGGGCGAGCACTTTCATGAGGTCGGTTGAGGCCTCAAAGAAGTTGGCAAGCCGTTGGGCTGATTTTTCGATCACAAGCCGCGAGACGAGGTGCGGCTTCTGCGTCGCAACGCCGACGGGGCAATTATTGGTGTGGCAAGCGCGCATGGCGATGCAGCCGATCGCCTGCATCGCGGCGTTGGAGAGCGCCACCGCATCGGCGCCGAGGGCGAGGGCCTTGACGAAATCGGCCGGCTTCCGCAGGCCACCCGTCGCAATAAGGGACACGCCGGGGGCGTTCTTGTCGAGATGGCGGCGCGCCCGGGCGAGGGCGGGGATGGTGGGCACCGAAATATTATCTCGGAAAATCAAGGGCGCCGCGCCCGTGCCGCCGCCGCGGCCGTCGAGAATGATATAGTCGACCCCGACCTCGAGCGCCGCGTCGATGTCCTTCTCGATATGCTGGGCCGAGAGCTTGTAGCCGATGGGGATGCCGCCCGTGCGGGAGCGGACCTCGTCGGCGAAGTCGCGGATTTGGGAGAGCTCGGTCCAGTCTGGAAACCGGGCGGGAGAGATGGCGGGCTCGCCCTCTTCAAGGCCGCGCACTTCGGCGATTTTGCCTTTCACCTTCTCGCCCGGCAGGTGGCCGCCCGTGCCGGTTTTCGCCCCCTGGCCGCCCTTGAAGTGGAAGGCTTGGACCCGGTCGAGCTTCTCCCAGGCAAAGCCGAACCGGCCCGAGGCGAGTTCGTAGAAATAACGTGTGTTTTCGGCCTGCTCCTCAGGCAGCATGCCGCCCTCGCCCGAGCAGATGCCGGTGCCGGCGAGCTCGGCCCCGCGGGCGAGGGCGATTTTCGCGGGCTCGGAGAGGGCCCCGAAGCTCATGTCCGAGACAAAGAGGGGGATCGAAAGCGTGAGCGGCTTTTGCGCGTTGGGGCCGATCACGGTTGCTGTTTCCACCGGCTCGTCATCAAGCAGCGGCATCTTGGCGAGCTGGGCGGTGAGGAGCTGGATATCGTCCCAATCGGGCAGATCGCGGCGGGGCACGCCCATGGCGTCGACGGGGCCGTGATGGCCCGTCTTGGAGAGGCCGTCGCGGGCATAGCTCTGGATGAGGCCGTTATGGGGCTCTTCGTGCTCGCCGTGGGAGGGGTCTTGGAAGACGCCGAGATAGGCGTCCCGGTCATAGGGCTGGGGATGGTCCTTCGCCCAGGCGGCGATCTCGTCTTCGTCGACGAGCACCTGGCCGTCTTCGATCCACGCGGAGAATTTGTGGAGGGCTTCTTCGTTATTGTAGGCCGAAACGCCGCTATCGAGCCGGTAGTCCCAATTGTGCACGCCGCAGATGAGATTGTCTTTCTCATCGACATGCCCATCCGACATCAACGCCCCCCGATGCAGGCACCGCCCATAGAGGACAGAGACCTGGTCGTCGAACCGAACCACCACCAAGTCTATATCGGCGACGACGGCGTGGGAGGGTTCGCGGTCCTCCAGGGAATGCCATTTGGCGACCATTACTTGCTTCATGCCTTTTCCCCTAAGCGGCTCCGCGCTTGCCATAGTGACCTGTCCACTCCGTTGGCGAAACACGTGATTTGACAATTCTTCGAGCAACCTTGAGATGCGCGACAGGGATCTCTGCACGCGCTTTGGCGGGCTGACAACCGATGATGCGACGGGGAGGGGCGACATGGTCGAGGCGGCCGAAGCTCTTGTTTGGCATAAAGTGGCCGAACCGGACGAGTTGGCCGAGGGCCGTGTAAAGTCCGCCTCGGCCGGCGCTCGCTTCGTGGCGGTCGTCCACTTCGACGGCCAATATGCGGCGATGGACAATCATTGCCCCCACCAGGGCGGTCCTTTGGGCGAGGGGTCGATCGAAAAGGGCGAAGGCGGCCAGTGCTGGCTGCGCTGTCCCTGGCACGGATGGGATTTCGACCCGCTGACCGGCAAGCCGCCGGGCGGGCACGAGGACGCCGGCCAGGAGATGTTCGCCGTCGATGTCCGGGACGACGGGATCTATGTCGGCATTCCACCGGAGCCGCCGCGGACCCGCACCATTTCCGATGTGATGGCGGAGACGATGACCGCCTGGGGCGTCGACACCGTCTTCGGCATGGTCGGACACTCCAACTTGGGGCTGGCCGACGCGCTTCGGCTGCGCGCCGAGGCGGGGGAGCTGCGCTATTACGGGATCCGCCATGAAGGCGCGGCCGCGTTCGCGATTTCGGGCTATGGCAAGCTCACCGGCAAGCCGGCCGCCGCCCTTACGATCGCGGGGCCGGGTGCGACCAATCTCATAACCGGGCTTTGGGACGCGAAGGTCGACGGCGCACCCGCGCTTGCCCTTACCGGCCAGGTGCAGGAGCAGGTGATCGGCGTACACGCGTTCCAAGACATCGATCTGGAAGCGGCGTTCCAGGCGGTCGCGGAGTTCTCGCAGACGGTCCACCGATCCTCGAACCATGCCGAATTGGTCGCCCAGGCGGTGAAGACCGCGATCGTTAAGAAGACCGTTTCGCATCTGGTCTTTCCGGACAATGTGCAGCCGGAGCCCGCGCCTCAGGATGCGAAGGCGGGCAGTCCCGAGGGCCGCCTCGCGCCCCCGCGGATCGGGCCCGACGTGGACGCTCTCAAAACCGCGGTGGATATGATCGCGCGGGCGAAGCGGCCCATGATCATCGTCGGCTATGGCGCGCTGGAGGGCATGGGCGGGGTCGTCCAC
>CAYYNG010000175.1:0-4895 GCA_964472435.1 uncultured Hyphomonadaceae bacterium
GCGGTTTAGGGCGTTTTCCGACCAAATCGCCCTAGCCGCCGATGCCGTAGACCAGCGACACCCGCGTCGCGGTGTCGGTCGTCTCAAACCCCAGCGGCGGGTTGGTGTCGAAGCGGACTTCGAACGAGATCCGGGCCGAAATCCTCTGGGTGAGGCTCGCCGTCAGCGCCGAGGTGTTCAGGACTTCCGTCGAGATCCGGGAGGCTGTGACGGACGTGAGGTTCGAGAAGCCGACATTATCATTGAAATCGTAGGAGAAGTCCGAGGCGGCGCGTCCGCCGATCGAGTTCGAGGTCTCGCTGGGGACGAGGATCTCACCGTTCTCATCGAGGGTCGCCGAGATCACGTCGCGCCGGTAGCCGGGCGCGCCCTGCACCTCCCAGTTCAACGTCTCGCCCACAAAGATCCGGTAGCCGACGCCGACGCCGACGAACGCCCGCTGGTCGAAGCCCGAGAAATCGTCTTCTTGGTAAGCCGTTCGAATGAAACTGAAGAAACGCTCATTAAAGCTGCGATCGGCGTTGAGCGCCAGATCAAACCGGTTCCGCGTGGCCTCGCCGTCGGCTTCGCCGTAATCGCCGGACCCGTCGAACCCCACCGCCCAGCGTTCGAAGGCCCGTTCGACCTGAAGCGCGACGCCCACGTCGAGGGTTTCGGTGTTGCCGGTCGTAAAGCCCCCGCTGAGCGAGCCCTCACCCGTCCATTTCCGCGGCACGTCATTGATATCGCGTTGCTCGGCGATTTTCTCTTGGCCGCAGGCCGCGCCGGCGAGGGCCGTTGCGAGCAGAAGGGGCGGGGCGAGTTTAAGCACGGGCTTTCACCTTCATTTCTCTGACGCGGTGTCGGGATGCCGGCCCCATAAAGCAAATGAGGCGCCCCGTGTCCGCGGCCTTGCGCAGTTGATCGGGGGCTTGCGGCCCAGGTCGGACCATGGAACGAGAAGGGGCATGGATGCTCTTCAAACCTTGACGCGGGGCGACCGCGACCTCTGCGCACACTTAACGGGCCGCGGCGACGAAATGGTGAACCGAACCGTCGCGTGGTCGGAGGTGAACACGGGCAGCTGGAACACCAGGGGCTTAAAAAGTTTCGCCCCGACATTGGCCGACGCCTTCGCCGCGCTCGACGCCGAGGTGCGCCTCGACCCCGCGCCGCCCTTTGAAACCGTCGATCGCAAAGGCGAAACGGTCGAGATCGAGACAGGCCCGATCGTGCGGATCGCCGCGCGCCCCGCGGCGCCGGTGCAAGTCGTGATGAGCGGTCACTATGATACCGTGTTTCCGCCCGAGGCCGGGTTCACGTCCGTGACGGACCTTGGCGGGGGGCGGCTGAACGGCCCCGGGCTCGCCGACATGAAGGGCGGGCTGGTCGTCCTGCTCGAAGCGCTCAAAGCCTTTGAAACCGGCGCGCTCAAAGAGCGGCTCGGCTACCAGATCGTGATTACTCCGGACGAGGAGATCGGCAATTTCGCGAGCGCTGGCGCGCTTCGGGAGGCGGCGTCCTCAGGGGCCCTGGTCGGCATGACTTACGAGCCGTCGATGGAGACGGGGGCCATGTCGGGCGGCCGCAAGGGCTCGGCCGTCTTTGACGTCGTCCTGCGCGGCCGCGCCGCCCATGCCGGCCGCGCCCACGCCGACGGTCGCAGCGCCATTGCGGCGGCGGCCGAAGTGGTGATGGGCCTCGAAGCGCTCAACGGCCGGCGCGACGGCGTGACGGTCAACACCGGCGCGGTGGATGGCGGCGGGCCGGTGAACATCGTGCCGGATCTTGCGATCGTGCGGTTCGGGGCGCGGGCGCCCGATGCGGCGGCGGCCGAATGGACGACCGAGGAAGTGCGCAAGCTGGTCGCCCGCGCGAACCGGCGGGACGGCGTCTCGGCGCACTTGCATGGCGGGTTCTACCGGCCGCCCAAGCCGCGCAATGCAGCCCAACAGGCGCTCTTCGACGCGGTTCAAGGGACGGGCCGCGCCTTGGGATTGGAGCTTGAATTCGTCGACACGGGCGGGGTTTGCGAAGGCAACAACATCTTCGCCGCGGGGGTGCCCAATGTCGACACGCTGGGGGTGCGGGGCGGGCGGATCCATTCGGCGGAAGAATTCGTGGAAATCGACAGTTTCGTCGAGCGCGCCCAGCTGTCGGCGCTGCTCCTCAACCGCCTTGCCGACGGGCGCATCGATGCGAAAGCGATCAAAGGGTTGATGGGGTGACCGCATATGTGATGCGGCCCTCGCGGCGCTCGGATTTCGAGGCCTTGATGGCGCTCGCCGAAGCGTCAGGGGCCGGCTTCACGAGCTTGCCGGTCGACGAGCCGCGGCTTAAGGAGCGACTCGAAAACTCCGAAAAGGCGTTTGCGGGCGCGCTCGATCATCCAGAGTACGGCAAGTACTTAATGATGCTTGAGGATGTGGAGAGCGGCGCGATCGCGGGGTGCTCGGCCGTCAAAGCCGGCGTCGGCATCGACTATCCGTTTTTCAACTACCGCATCATCACCCTCGCCCAAGCGAGCCAAGCGGCGGGCCGGCGCTTCGACATGGACGCCCTCGTGCTGACCAACGAGTTCGTCGGCTATACCGAAGTGGGCACGCTGTTTCTAAAGCCCGAGCACCGCGGCGGCGGGGCCGGGCGCCTTCTCGCCCAGTCGCGCTATCTGCTGATGGCCGCGGCGCCCGAGCGGTTCGGCGAGATGGTCTTGGCGGAACTGCGCGGCGTTGTGAGCCGAAACGGACGAACGCCGTTTTGGGACTGCCTGGGCGCCCATTTCTTTCGCATGAGCTTTCGAGAGGCGGACCATCTTTCGGCCACCACCGACAATCAGTTCATCCTGGATCTGATGCCGAAATATCCGATCTATGTGGATCTCCTGCCGCCGGAGGCGCGGGAGGTGATCGGCCGCGTCCACGCCGACGGGGTGGGTGCGTTGAAGCTGCTCGAATGGGAGGGGTTTCGGTTCGAACGGGTCGTCGACATTTTCGACGGCGGACCGCTGGTCGCCGCGCCCCAGGACCGGATCCGGACAATCCGCGAGAGCCGGACCGTGACCCTGGAAGCCGGCGAGGTGACCGATGACGAGGGCGCGCCGGCCTTGATCTCCACCGATCGGATCGATGGATTCCGGGTCGTCCAGGCCCCGGCGGTCCTCGATTCAAGCGGCGCGATCGCTGTCGTCGCGCCCGGCGCGATCGAGCGGCTCGGGCTTAAGGCGGGCGCCCCGGCGCGCATATGGATGAAAACGGAGGCGTGATGGACGTCTATATCGGCGGAGAGCGGCGGCGAGGGGACGGGCCCGCCTTTGAGAAGCGGGACCCCGCCACCGGGGAGACGGCGTGGTCGGGCCGCGCGGCCAGCGGCGAGCAAGTGGCGGAGGCCGTTGCATCGGCGCGTGCGGCGTTTCCCGATTGGGCCCGACGGCCCCAAGGCGAGCGTACCGGCCTCCTCGAAGCCTATGCGGAAGAGTTGAAGATCCGCGCGGACGCCATATCGGCTGCGATCAGCCGGGACATGGGAAAGGCCGCTTGGGAGTCCCAGGCCGAGGCGGGGGCGATGGCGGCGAAGATCGCCGTTTCGATCCGCGCGCAAGCCGAACGCGCCGGCGAGCGGGAAGACCCGGCGGCCTTCGGCGCTGCGCGCCTCACCCACAGGCCTCACGGCGTGATGGGTGTGATGGGCCCCTTCAACTTCCCCGGCCATCTGCCGAACGGCCATATCGCGCCGGCGCTGCTCGCGGGCAACACCTGCGTCTTCAAGCCGAGCGAGCTTGCCCCCTCGGTCGCCGCCATCATGGTCGAGGCGTTCGAGGCGGCGGGCCTGCCGCCGGGTTGCATGAACCTTGTCCAGGGCGGGCGCGACACGGGCGCAGCGCTGCTCGAGGCCGATATCAACGGCCTCCTGTTCACCGGGTCCGCGAACGCCGGCCTCCATTTCCATCAGCATTTCGCCGGCCGGCCGGATGTGATCCTGGCGCTCGAGATGGGCGGGAACAATCCACTGATCGTCTGGGAGCCGGCGGAGGTGGACGCGGCTGCCGACATCGCCGCCCAATCGGCCTTCCTGACCACTGGCCAGCGGTGCTCCTGCGCCCGGCGCGTGATTTTGCCGACCGGCGCGTTCGGCGACCAGGTCGCGGACGCGATCGTCGCCCGCGCCGAGGGTCTGAACATCGGCGCCTGGGACACGGCCGATATATTCATGGGTCCGCTTGTCTCGTCCGACGCCGCTCAAACGGCGGTCCGCTTTCAAACGGCGCTCGAAGCAAAGGGTGCGCGCGCCTTGAAATCGCTCACGATTTCAGATCTCGGCCCGGCTTTTGTCGAGCCCGGCGTTATCGATGTAACGGACGCGGACGACCCGCCGGACGAGGAGCTCTTCGGCCCCTTGATTCAGATTATCCGGGTTTCCGATATCGACGCGGCAATCGCCCGGGCGAACGCGACGCGCTACGGCCTTGCGGGCGGGCTTGTCAGCGACGACGACGCGCTCTGGGCGCGGGCGCAGATCGAGATGCGGGCCGGCGTGTTGAACCGCAACCGCCCGACGGCCGGCGCGAGCGGCGCGATGCCCTTTGGCGGGCCGGGGCTGTCTGGTAATTTCCGGCCCGGCGCCTATTACGCGGCGGATTACTGCGCTTGGCCGCAAGCGCAGCAGGTGGCCGCGAAGGCCGAACGCCTTAGCGCGCCAGGATTTCCGAAATAGGGAGCGGTTTGATGTCGAACGATGACCAAATCGAGTATTGGAATGGTCCCGCAGGCCAGCGCTGGGCCTCCTTCGCGGACGCGCTCGACGGCATGTTGGCCCCTTTCGTTCCGGCGATCCTATCGGCGGCGGCGCTCAAGCCCGGCGACCGCGTGCTGGATGTCGGCTGCGGCGGGGGCGCCTTGGCGCTCGCGGCCGCGCAGGCG
>CAYYNG010000176.1:0-4853 GCA_964472435.1 uncultured Hyphomonadaceae bacterium
GAACGCGATCGTCACCGTCGCCGGCTCGCCCGCGCCGACATAGAGGACAGAGGGCGGATCGACATCGAGGCGCAGCGCCGTCAACCGAGCGGCGAGCGCCCCGTCCACCGCGATCAAGCCGAACACCCCGGCGATCCACGCGCCGGCGACGGCCCAGAGGCCCGGCGCGGCGACCGCCACCACCAGCATCGCGGGCGCGCCGAGAACCATCAGCCAGATGGCGCGGGGGGTGGGGGCGAGCATGCTTGGGCCGAGCCTCTCACCGCGGCGCGGCGGTTTGCTCCACGATCGCCGACAGGGTTTCGTCTGTCGTCCGGCCTTCGATCTCCGCGGCCGGCGAAAGAAGCACCCGGTGCCGCAAGGCCGGCGCGGCGAGGGATTTCACATCGTCGGGGATCACATAGTCGCGGCCAGCCAACGCCGCGCGGGCGCGGGCGGCGGTGGCGAGGGCGGCTGCCGCCCGGGGGCTCGCGCCCGTGTCGAGGGCCGGGGTCTCTCGCGTGGCCCGGATCAGATCGACGATATAGGCAGCGATCTCGTCCGTGAGGCCGACTTTCCCAACGGCCGTGATCGCGGCCCCAAGCTCGGCGGCGCCGAGCGCGGCCTCGACGCCCAAGGCCGCCGGGGTCGCCATGCCGGCGCGGGCGCCGTGGCTCCTGACGATGGCGAGCTCCTCCTCGCGGGTCGGATAGGCGAGCACGTGCTTGAAGAGGAACCGGTCGAGCTGCGCCTCCGGCAGAGGATATGTCCCCTGCTGTTCGATGGGGTTTTGCGTCGCCACCACGAAGAAATGATCGCCGAGGGGGAAGGTCTCGCCGTCTATGGTCACCGTCCGCTCCTGCATCGCCTCCAGGAGCGCCGCTTGGGTTTTCGGCGGCGTCCGGTTGATTTCGTCGGCGAGCAGAAGGTCGGAGAAGATCGGACCCTTGGTTAGGGTAAAGGCGTTGGTTTGGAAGTTAAAGAGATTGGTGCCGAGCACATCGCCGGGCATGAGGTCCGGCGTAAACTGGATCCGCCCGAAGTCGAGTGAGATGGCGGCGGCGAAACACTGGGCCAGCAGGGTTTTGGCCGTACCGGGCGGACCCTCGAGCAAAACGTGGCCGCCGGAGAAGAGGGCCGTCAAAAGCAAGTCCACCGTGTCGGCTTGGCCGACCACGCCTTTCGCAACCTCGCCGCGGACGCGGTCCGCCAGCGATAGGATCGCATCAATCTCCATGGGTCATCTCCTCGCGCCAGCGATAGGCGGCTTGGGCCGCGGCCAGCAAATCCTCATTTGTTCGCGCGGCCGGGCCGAGGGCGGACGCGACCGCGCTCCACGCCTCCCGGCCCGCGTTGCGCGCCGCGCGGTCCAGAAACCGCGTCAAGTCTCGCTCGCTAATATGCTTCGGCGCACCGAGCCGTTCTGCAGCGATCCGCCGCGTTAAGGCGAGATAGCCCGGCGCCATGCGTCGCGCGCGACCGGTCATCGTGACAAGACCCGCCGTCGAATCGACCAGGGCCGCCTTTCCAAGCGCGATCGCCCGGTCCTCGCGCGCCGGTGCGCCAAAGCGGACAAGCGCGGCCCAGCCCAGGAGGGCGGCGGCGGCGAGCCCGGTGAGCGTGGCGCCGAGGAAGGGCGCGTCGAGGGCGAATTTCAGAAGGCTGTCAGATCGTTCGAAGCCGTGCAAGGTGGCGTCGAAAATGATCGGCTCGTCTCCGCCGCGGCGCGCCCAATCCATCAAAGCCGTGGCGAAGCGCGCGTTCTCAAACGCCGCCAGCCCGGACGTGTTCAATAGATCGGGATCCGACAAAATGTAGATGGAGGCGTCCGAGCGCTTGGCGAGCAGGGCGCCTCCGCCCGCCGGGACGACGGTTTGAAGCGAATTTGATCGGATCACCTGCATGTGCTCGGCGAAGGTCGGGGCGAACGCGCCGAAGGGCGTGGAGAGGGAGGCGGCGGGATCGACGCGTTTGACGCCGCTTTCCGCATCGAAGGGAACCAGCGCCCGCGCAGCGACCTCGGCCTCGATAAGCTGGATCTCCGCCTCCCATTCCGGCCGCGCCGGGTCGGCCGAGCCCCGCCATTTCGGCAGAACGATCAAAGCCGGCGGCTGGATCTCCTGGGTGTTGAGCGCTTCGCCGACGCCATAGCTGCGCAACGTAAGGACCATTAGCCCGCGGGGGCGGTCTTCGATCCGCCTCTGGACTTGGGAGATCGAGACCGCCTCGCCCCGCGCCTTCAAGAGCTGGACAAGGCCGCCATAGCCAATGGACGATCGGGAATAAGGATGGGCGCCGGCGAAGTCTTTCTTGGCGAGGTCCGGCGACCAGGCGACCAGGGTGATCACCGCTGCGAAGGACATGACGGCGACGGCCAGCACGACCGCCATGAGACGGGGGGAGAACACCCCGGCATCGGCGGCGCGATCGCTCACGCCCAGGCCTCGCCGAAGGCGAACGTCTCGTAGGAGGCCCGCGCCGCACGCCATTGGTCGGCGTCGACGCCGCGGGCGCCGAAGAAGCTGCGCTCGACGATCTCGATGATCGGCGCCTGGGCCGATCGCGGCCGCGGGGGCAGCTGACGCAGCGCCCCGATCTCCCGCGCCGTGAGGGATTTCGGAACCGCGCCCGGCGCATTGGTCTGGATGTCCTCGATCGATCGAAAGAGCAGAAGGTGCACGGCGTCGGCGAACCGCCCCTCGCCGGCGAGCCGATCGGCGTCCTCGAGCAAAGTCCGGGCGGCGGCCGCGTCGGGCCGGATGTCGGCAAGCACATCGTCCTCCGGTCCGCCCGCGCGCGCGCGGCGGGCGCCGATCAGCCGTATCCCCCGGGCGTCTCGAAACATGAACCACAAAAGCGCGCCGAGCGCCGCAGCGAGCCCGACCCAGAAGACGATGCGCAGGATCGGGCCGACCAGGTTCGCCCCACCGCCGAGCAGGTCCAGCAGCCATCTCAGCCAGGCGGGCCGGCCCGCCGGCGGCTCGCGCGTCGCCTCCTCAGGCGTCGGCCGCTCAAGCTGGAGCGACTCGACGGCGAGGTAGGCCGCATGCAGATCGGCGTCGAGCGCCGGCGCGGGCGCTTTCTTGTCTGCGCTTGGCGCAAATTGCGCGTGGGCGACGCCGGATGTTAGCGCTGTCGCCGCCGCTAGGACCGCCGCTCGATAGCCGATCATGGCCGCCCGCTTGTCTCCCTTACCCCCGAGAAGGCCGGCGCATCCCGCCACCCGGCCTTTTCAGACTATTTCAGAGCGGGCCGACCTCGGCAACGGGCGCTTGCGACCGAGCCGCAGGCGGCCGATATACCGAAGACAGCCGAAAGCCCTGAGCCGCTAGAATATGACAAAGTCTGAACAATACGCTGACCTTGCTGTGGAAATCGCGAGCATCGTCGCCGGCGAGACCTATCCGCCGGCCCGATACGCCACCGCCGCCAGCGTTCTTGCGACCACTTTCGCACCGCGCTTTTTCTGGACGGGGTTCTACATCGTCGATCCCAACGCCCCGGACGAGCTCGTGGTCGGCCCCTATCAAGGCACGCTCGGCTGCCTGCGCATTCCGTTCGGAAAGGGGGTATGCGGCGCCTGCGCGGCCAGGGGCGAGAGCCTTATCGTGCCGGACGTCCACGCCTTTCCAAACCATATCGCCTGCGATAGCCGCTCGAACTCCGAGATCGTCGTGCCCGTCTTCGACCCAGACGGCCGGCTTGCGGCGGTCTTGGATGTCGACTCGACAGAGTACGATGCGTTCGATCTAGACGACCAGGCCGGCCTCGAGGCGATCTGCGCGAGGCTTCTGTCGGCTTAGGCCGTGATCGCGGTCTTCAGCGCGTCGAGATAGGCGACCCGTTCGGCGATAGCGCCGTGGTGGGGGTCGCCTTCCGGTGCTTTAAGAAGCTCAAGCCGCGCCGCCTCAAGTTTCGCCTCCACATCCGCGGGATCGGTCTCGGCGAGGTCGATCGCCTCCTCCGCGAGAATCGTCAGCCCCGCCGGGGTGACATCGGCGAAGCCGCCGCGCACGAAAACGCGCTGTTCCAGCTCGCCTTCTTTAAGAACACGCACGACCCCGTTCTTCAGGGTCGACATGAAAGGCGCATGTTTCGGGAGGACGCCGAATTGCCCCTCGGCACCCGGCGCAATGACATGGTCGACCTCGCCGGAAAAGAGCTCCTTTGCGGGCGAGACGAGGGAGAAGGCGAGCTTATCGGTCATTGGGCGGGGTCCGTTTCCTTATCGATCGGCCAAGCGGAGAGTTCTAACGTGGTTCCGCCGCCCGCCCCCGGCCCCCAGGCGCAGAGGACGGCGACGTCGTGGTCGGCACCCCGGTCGGGATGGATGACGAGGACGAGGTTCTTGTTGCCGGCGCCCGCCGCCTCTTGCTCAGGCGTCATCGGCAGCGGGTCGAGCACGCGGACCTCGGAAAAATGCTCGGCTTGGTCGAACTCGGCCATGAGGGCGTCGATCAGCGCGTCCCGCCGGCCGCCGCGCATTAGGACCTGGGACATGGCCGGTACGTTTTTGGGGCCGGTTTCGAGAAGAACCTCGCCGCCCGTTACATTGGCCTTGTAGACCCTGTTTTGGATCTCCGCCGGCGACGTCGCGCCCCCGGCCTTCGCCGCATCGGGATTGTTGAACGTTTTCGCGAACCGGTCGTTCGGGTCCTCCAGGGCGAAGGCCGATTGGACGCTGACCCCGTAGAAGAAGTGGGCGGCCGCCGTTTCAATCGGGGTGAGGCCCATGGTCCTAGGCCGCGTCCGCCAGCATTTTTTCAGCCTTCGCCACCGCTTCCTCGATCAACCCGACCATGTACAAGGCCTGCTCAGGGAGGTGGTCGTACTCGCCGGCGACGACGGCATTGAAGCTCTGAACCGTGTCCTTC
>CAYYNG010000177.1:0-3141 GCA_964472435.1 uncultured Hyphomonadaceae bacterium
GCGCCGGATCAAGGAGCTCCGCCACCTCCGGGGGTCGGCCCTGTCGGTGGCGCAAGAGCGGCCGCAGCTCTTTATCCGCGCCGACGGGGTTGAAAGCGACGCGCTGCGCGGTTTGTTGCCGCGGCTTGCGAAGACCCTGAGAGACGCGCCCCCGCCCTACCGCGCGGAAGACGGCCTCGGCGCGGACTTGGCGGCCCTCGCGCTCGAGGCGGCCGGCGCCTATTCCGAACGGCGGATGCGGGGGCTATTTTCCAGCGGCGGCGCAGCGCCGATGCTGTCGGAGGTCGGCGCGCATTTGATCGGCGACCTCGCCGCGGCCCTGGGCGCGGGGCTCGAGGCGAAGGGCGCGCCGCACCGGTTCGGCGAGCTGTTCAGCCGAGCCCAGGCCGTCGACGTCCTGAAGATCGCCGCGCGCCATGCCGCTTCGACGCCGGGCTTCATCGTCGGGCAGGGGGCGTCCTTTGAACTGAAGGCTCTGATGGCTGGGCTCGCCGAAGTCGTCGCATCGGACGAGCAGGGGCTGCTTTCGGCAGAAGACTGGCGCGGCGTCATCGCCACGACCCTTGATCTCGCCGCTAAGAACCCCGGCGCTTTGCTGGGCGTCGAGGGGGAGGCCGTCACCCATCGCGTGGGCTTCGACCTCGTTGCGCAACTTCTTCACACGGCGTCGGCCCGGATGGGCGAGGCGCCGCGGGCCCCCGGCAAGCTTCTTTTCGGCGAAACTCTGCGCACCGCCATAACGGCGACGCTTTCGGCCGCCGCGAGCCGCATCGTCGCCGAGGGGGAGAGCGAGATCCAAGATCGGTTGACCGACCTCGCCGCATTCGTCGACGTGATCGAAGGGGTCGCCGCCGACGCCGGTGCGAAGACGCATATGAGCGCCAGCGACTGGGCCGACGTCTATGAACATTTCATCGCCCATGTTCTCGAGGGCGCCCTCGACGATGTCACGCCCCTGGCGATCGAGATTTATCTGCGCGACCTTCCCGTCGTCCAGCCCGTCCTGCCGGAGGTTGTTTCATGATCTTTTCCCGCCTGTTTCCTCTGGTCGCGACGGCGTTGGCCATCGCCGGCTGTTGCACGAACGATCTCGAGGTCCGCGAGCGGTCCTTGGCGGCGGTGTCCGCGAGATCGGTCGGGACCGCGGATCTCGCCTCCTATGGCCGGTTCATCGGCACGGAGGCGGGCGCGCTTAAAAGCCTCGCCCTCGACGCCGCGAAGGCGGCTGACGAGGACGGCGGGCGCTGCGAGATCGGCAACCGGACCGTCGCCGCCCAAGCGGGATCGCTGCTTGTCTATAGCGATCCGCCGCCCGTCGAATTCGACGCCGCCTCCTTCACGCAGGACCAGGCCCTGGCGGTCGCGGAGCTCTGCGCGGCAGGCGGGGCGGGCGACCCGCGCCGGTGCGCCTATGCCGAGCTTTTGGCCGCTTCCGTCGGCGGGCAGGCCGCGGCCATGGCCTACACCCTTGCTGCGGCCGAGGCGGCCCAAGCCCTTCGATCGGGCGGGCTCGACCCCGCCCAGCAGGCCGCTTTGTGGTCTGGCCTTCAGGTTCCGGTGGCCGATTTCGCAGACAGCGTGGACGACTGGCCCGCGTCCTTCTTGCCGGAGGCGTCGATTGAGGCCGCCGACGCGGATGCCCGCAGCGAGCTAAGCGCGGCCGTCTTGCCGGCGCTCGCGTGCTATGCGCGCAACGCGCAGCTGGCCAGTCTCGGCCCGGGGACGGATCCCCGCGGGGCGGCGGACGTGCAAGCGGCGCGCGACGCCTATGTGGTCGCCGCGCGCGGCGCGCTCGCCAAAGCCTCGAACCGGCTCGGCTACGTCCCGCGCCCCGGGGCCTGCGCCTCTCCGGCGGACGCCTCGGGCGCGTGCGTCCAGGCGCGGATCGACGCGCTGCAGCGCGCCTGCGACGAGCTGGAAGCGGCCGCAACCGCCGCCGACGAAATCGGCGTCCGGCTCGAAGGTTAGATCGAAGAAAGGAGCGCCGCCGCCATGTTGGATCGCATTTATCGCGTGACAAGCGCCTTCGCCGAGTTGCATCCGCAGCCGGCCGATCGCGGGGCGAGCCTTACCGTTTTGCCCCGCGGGCAGGCGGTGGCGCGGCTCGATTATTCCGATCGCAGCGGCTGGTGGTATGTCTTCGCCGACACGCCGGGGCGGGGGGTCTATGTCGGTTATGTGCGCTTCGACGGGCTGTCGCTCTGGGGCGGCGAGCCCGAGCCCGCGCCGATCCAAGCGCCGCCGGCCGCGCCGCCTGCAGCCGCGCCGCCGCTTTCGGACGTGGAAATCGATGCCGCTCCGCGCGTGAGCGCTTTCGTTCAGCGCTTGGTGGATGTCTGCCATCGCGAGCACGAGGCGATGGACAAGGGCCTAACGAAAGAGACAGCGGAAGAAGGACTGAAGCGGGTCGAAAAGTACTGGCGAGAAGGCGTGACCTGGATGACTGACGCCCAAATCGCCGCTGCTTTGGAGAAGCGCACCGCATGGTCGGCGGCGTTTATCTCTTACGTCATGCGCGACGCCGGCGCCGATAAGAAATTCCTCTATTCTAGTGGCCACCGCGATTACATACGCGCGGCGATCCGAGCGGCGAACGGCCGAGACACGGATGCAGGCTTTGTCGGCCGGCGCGTCGACGCCTATGCGCCGAGGGTCGGCGATCTTGCTTGCTTTTATCGTGAAACGACGGACTGGATAAAGGACGGCGGGGAGCGCATCACCTACGACAATGCGCTCGATGAACGCATCGCCGGCCATGGGAACTTTCCCTCCCACTCTGATGTCGTGGTGTCCGTCGATAAATCCGCCGGCGTCATCACCCTGATCGGGGGTAATGTTTCGCATTCCGTGAGCGCGACGGTGCGCAGGATCGATGATCAAGGTCGGATCCGTCCGGGCCAGAAAGACTATTTCTGTATCATGGAGAACCGGCTCTAGCCGCGCGCCGCGCGCCGCCTTACGGTCTTTGCTTTAGTTGTAAAGCGAGCCATCCATGACGTATCGCGTGATCCAGTGGGCGACCGGCGCCCAGGGCAAGGAATCCATCCGGGCGATCCTCGACGACCCCAAAACGGATCTCGTGGGCGCCAAGGTCTTTTACGGCCAGAAAGAGGGGTTGGACGCGGGCGAGATCGCGGGCCG
>CAYYNG010000177.1:3241-4852 GCA_964472435.1 uncultured Hyphomonadaceae bacterium
CATGGCGCGGGGCTGAACCCCGGCTTCATCTCCGGCGTTCTGCCGCTCGTCATGTCGGGCATGTCGCGGCGGATCGAGCACATCCGCCTCCAGGAACGGGCTGATTGGTCTTTCTATGAAAGCGTCGAAATCACCTTCGATAATATGTGTTTCGGCCAGCCGGTTGAGACGGTGTCGGAGGACGCTAACGAGTTCATCCGGTTCAATTCCGGCATTTTCAAAGAGATGATCTGGTTCTTGGGCGACGCGCTCAACGCCGGGCTCGACGAGGTGGCGGCTGAGGTGGAGCTGCTCCCCGCCCCCCGCGACGCGAAGATTTTCGATCGCGAGCTCAAAGCCGGCACGCTCGGCGCCCAGCAGTGGACTTGGTATGGCGCGCGGCAAGGGACCCGCCTCATCGAAATCGACACCTACTGGACCGTCGGCGGCGCATACCCGGAGCATTGGCCGAACCCCGATATGGGCTGGACCATGACGCTCGAGGGCGACCCGAGCCTCCGCACCCATTTCCTCTCGCTTGCGAGCTTCTCCCGCGACGTGCCGTTCCCCGAACATGTCCGCGCGGCTTCCGTCGCCACGGCCATGCATGCGGTGAACGCGATCCCGGCCGTCTGCGAAGCCAAGCCAGGGGTGCGGACCATGGCGGACCTGCCGATCGTGCGTAGCCAGATCGGGTTTGGGAACGTTTAGCGGCGAATAGGAGCGCGCCCATGACGATCACGCGGGAGAATTGGCGGGAGGCGCCGGCCCTCGACGGGGTTGCGTCCTACGATATCGAGGGGGTCATCGAGCCGGTTCCCGGTTCGATCTTCGCTGACTGCATCGGCACGACTAAGGCGGTGAAGGGGTTCAAACTGCCGGCGCTCGTCCGTCTTAAGGCCACAAAAAGCGGCGAGCCGGTCGAGGGCGTGCTCGTTCAGATGCAAACGACCTCCTATGCCAATGGCCGGCCCCCGATCGTTATGTGCGGCGTGCGCGACTTCGACGGCGGCGCGCACAATTGCCGCCTGCGCGACCTGATCATTCTCGAACACTACGAGTGATGGAGCGGCCAAGGCGGGCGCTTGGGAACATCTAGCCGCCATAGCGCCGGCCATGGTAAACGCCGTCCGTCGTGCGCGAAGCCGAGGGGGAACGCGGCATGGTAGAGACGGAGCGGCGGCCGTCCTCGCGGCTGATCGAGATCCTGAAAGTCGCCATGGCGGCGCTCACGCCCATGGTGCTCGTCTATCTCGGTTTCAGCCTTGAGGCCGAGCTCGCCCGGCAAGAACAGGTGCGCGCGGCCGCGGCCGAGGCGGCCGACCGGCTTGAGCGCCAGCAACAGGCGGTCCAAACGCTATCTGAGACTATTTACGGCCGCCGCGTGCGCGCGGAGCTGCTCTCTTCTGCGCTGCGTCGCCATTCGGCCTCGCCGACCGAACTGAGCTTGGAAGAGGTCGTCCGCCGCAAGCGCGATTATGACGAGGCCTATGCCGAATGGGGGCGTCGCCACCAGGCCAATCTGCTCACCGTGCGCCGCATTTTGAACACGCCCGACTACACGGCCTTCGAACAGGTGCTCGATATGCGGCTGGTGGGCGTCGTGTTCCGTCCGCTCGATGCGTGCCTAAC
>CAYYNG010000178.1:0-4836 GCA_964472435.1 uncultured Hyphomonadaceae bacterium
CGCCCTCTGAGCCCTCGTTCTGGCGGGCGCGCCTTTGCCGGGCCTCCTGGTCGGTGACGAGGTTTAGCATATCAGTCTCGGCCATCGGCTTGCCATAGAGCCAGCCTTGCCCCCGAGTACAGCCCAATATGCGCAGCAGATCGGCGGTGTCTTCATCCTCGATGCCCTCGGCCGTGGTGGTGAACGCGAGGCTGGCGGCGAGACTGAGGACGGCGTTGACGATGGTCGAACCTTCATTGTTGGCGATATCGCGCACATACATCCGATCGATTTTCACTTTGTCGAACAGACGATCTGGCGACCGTGAACGCCGCTGCGCTGCGCGAGAAGCTCGGCCGGATCGGCGAGCTCGCCCGGCTTGACACCTGGATCGACCTCGCCAAATCCCGCGCCGCCTAAAGAGCGGCCGCACGTCCGACTTGAGCAATCGAGCCGGCGCGCCACACTCTCCTCGAACACAGTTCCCGAGGAGCGCGGCTTTCAAATGACCGTTTCTTTATCCGACGAGGCCGACTTGGGGCTTACCGAGGCCCTAGAGATCATCGACAACGGCCGGCCGGTCGGCCTCGATCCAGGCGCCGCGCGGCGGCTCGACGCCGGCTTCGCCCGGTTCTCCGGTTCCGGTTTCGATGGCGAGATCTATGGCGTGAACACAGGGCTCGGCCCGATGGTGACGACCGCCGTCGACCCCGGCAAACTCGTCCGGCAACAGCGCAATCTCATTCTCAGCCACGCCAGCGGAATGGGCCCGCCGCTCGCCGAGCGGGACAGCCGGGCCGTGGCGCTCGCCCGTGCGAAAAGCCTCGCCGGCGGGCGCTCGGCCGTGCGCGCGCGCCTGCCGGCGATGATTTGCGAGGCCCTGAACGCGCACGTTGCGCCGGTCGTGCCGCGCCATGGCGGGGTCGGTGCGAGCGGCGACCTCGTTCAGCTTGCGCACCTCGCGCTAATGCTGATCGGCGAAGGCGACGCCTGGCGCGACGGGGGGATCGAGCCGGCCGGCGCGGCCCTTCGGTCCGCTGGTCTCGAACCGCTCGAGCTTCAGTTCCGCGACGGCCTGGCGCTCGTCAACGGCGTTTCAGCCATGACCGGGATCGGTCTCGTCGCCCTCGCCGACGCGCGGCGTTTGGTGGATCACGC
Organism: uncultured Hyphomonadaceae bacterium; assembly: GCA_964472435.1. Taxonomy (GTDB): domain Bacteria; phylum Pseudomonadota; class Alphaproteobacteria; order Caulobacterales; family Hyphomonadaceae; genus CAYYNG01. The sequence continues at coordinate 1,138 of CAYYNG010000178.1, forward strand.
GATCCTTCTCGCCGCGGCTATGGCGGAGATCACCGGCGCGGGGACCGAATTCGCAAGCGAAGGCCTCGCCGCCGTCAAACGCCACCCAGGCCACCACGCCGTCGCCCGCCGCCTGCGGGCGGCGCTTGAGGGCAGCCGCGCCCTTACCCGCGAAACGCCCCGGCCGCTGCAGGAGCACTACTCGATTCGCTGCACGCCCCAGATCCTCGGCGCCATCGAAGCCGTCATCGCCAACGCCGAGGCCGCGGTTCTCGCCGAGCTCAATTCAATCAGCGACAATCCGGTCTTTATTCCAGATACCGGCGAGATCCTCCATGGCGGCAACTTCCACGGCGAGCCCGTGGCGATGGCGATGGATCAGCTCAAAGCGGCGATGGTGAAGCTGTCCATCCTGTTCGAACGCCAGCTCAACTTTCTTCTCAACGATGCGGTCAACACAATGCTGCCGCCCTTCTTGAACGGAGGCGAACTCGGCGTCGATTTCGGCTTCCAGGGCGCGCAGTTCACGGCCGTCTCCACCACGGCCCACAACCAATCCCTCGCCTACCCCATGGCCGCCCATTCGATCAGCACCAATAAAGACAACCAGGACGTGGTCAGCCTAGGCGCCGACGCCGCTCTGATGGCCGCGGAGGTGATCGATAACGGTTTCTCGATCGCAGCGATCCTATCGCTCGCCGTTCGGGAGGCGATGGCGCTTTCCGAGATGGAGGACGCGATCTCGAACACCACTCGAGGCTTCTTTTCGGTCTTCGAACGGCGTCGATCGTCCGCGCCGCTCTCCCCCCAGATCGAAGAGGTCAAGGCGCAGCTCAAAAGGATGCAGGGACATGACGCGGGCTGAGGAGCGGGCTTGGCTGTTTTGGCGACCCCGACAGGATTTGAACCTGTGACCCTCAGATTAGGAATCTGATGCTCTATCCTGCTGAGCTACGGGGCCGCCCCGGACGACGATATGCCTGAAGCCGCCCGGGCGCTCAACTGAACTTGTCGGCCTTGCGTTCGCCGAGCAGCATGCGCTGTTCGAGACGCGCGCGCAGGGCGGCGTAATAGGCGCCGAGGAAAGCCCGGTCGGACTCCCCCGGCTCCCGGGACCACCCGATCTTGCCGCGGATCCGATCGGCCACCGCACGCTCGACGTCCTGCGCGCCGCCGCGCAGCACGTTTTCGAGAACATGGAGTTCGTGGATGCCGTAGACATCGACTTGGGCGGGCGTGAACGCGAACGCGCCTGGCTCGCCGCCCGCCTCCCCCGAGGCGATATCGGACATCAACGTCGCTTTCGGAGCGTGGATCACCCATGTCCCGGCGATCATATCGCCCGCGCGCAGCTTGTCGCGGTTGAAGAGGAGGAAAAAGAGGAAAACACCCGACCAGAGAAAGCCGAGCGAGCCGATCAGGCCGGAGACGGGATCGCCGCTGATCGCGGCCTGGAGGAGAAAGGACAGCGGCAGGAAAACCTCGATCTCGCGCATGAAGTTCCGCGCGAGCACGGCGTTCGCCGTCAGCCGGCCGCCATCCCGCGCCGCGACCCGTAAGCCCAGCAGCCGCTTGCCCGGCGTCGCCGCGCGCCGGCCGAGTTCGAAGGCGATGAAATAGAAATTCCGCACCGCAAACACGAACACCATGCCAACGGCGCCGGCGATCGCGGCCCCGTCGAACCCGGCGCCCGAGGCGGCGTAGATGATCGCAAGAACCCCGGCGATGATAATGACCCACTGAATAATGAAATCGATCGTGAAGGCGCCCGCCCGCTCCCCGCCCGACGCGATCTTCAGGGTCAGTCGAGCGCCCTCGGGGGTGACGAGCGTGCGCGCTTGCTTGGCCTCCCGCGCCTCGGCTTGAAGGCGCGCGGCCTGGCGCTGATTGGCGGGTTTCGACGGCGCGGCGATATCGGTCACGCATTGCTCCGCCGCGGGGCGTAGAAATAGAGGAGCCAAAAGGCGAGGGTCGACAACGCGATCGCATAGCGCAGCCAATCGGCGTTGATCAGCTGCCGGCCGAACCCTTCCAAAAGCGCGGCGAGAAACAGCATCGCCACCGTTCCGATCGCGAGGCTCGAGGCGCGGGCGCCGGTTTCGCGGGCGGCCGCAAGACGGGTCCGCTCGCCCGGAAAAGCGATCGCGCCGCCGATCATGAAGCCCGCCGCGCCGGCCAGAACCACGGCGAAGAGCTCGGTTACGCCATGGATGAAGAGCCAGCCTGTAAGCTCGGCCCCAAGCCCCCGCGACCAGAACAGCGCATAGAAGGCCCCGAGCGTCAGTCCATTATAGATGAGCAATAAGGCGGTGGGCGCGCCGAAGGCGAACCCGAGCGCGAAGGCGAACAGGGCGATGCGGGAATTGTGGGAGAAAAGCTGCGCGGCGAAGGCCGCCAGGGTATCCTCAGGCGCGTCGGCCCCGTCATAGAGGGTCGACCGCAGATACTCGGTCGTGGCGTTCGGGGTCCGGCCATCGAAGAGGCCCGGGGAATTGAACGTCCAGAACCAATCCATGTCTACGAGGCAGAGCGCGAAGGCGAGCGCGCCGCCGCCGAAGAGGCACAAGGCCGAAAGAAGGGTCGGCCAAACCGCAGAGCGCGCTGCGGCCGGCCAGTCGCGCCCGAAATAGGCGCTCAGCTTTTCGCCGAGCGTCGAGCGCGAACCATAGACGAAAAAATAGGCCCGGGCGCACAGGCTCTCAAGATAGGCGAGGACGTTTTGGTCGAGCGAGATCGACCGCGCCACCGAGAGCGAAGAGACGGCCTGGCGGTAGAGCCGCGGCAGGGCCAGGATGTCGTCGTCCGACAGGGCGGCCACCCCGCCCCGCTCAGCCCGGCGCACGATCAGATCGAGCTTGCGCCAATCGGTCTCGCGCTCCTCGCGGAACCGGTAGGATTTCAACAAATCGCTCACAGCAAGTCCCGTCGTTTGATCTCAAGGTATCGGGAGAGCAGCTCCGGGCCAAACCCTTTGGGCGTCGTCTCGAGGATCTGAACCCCGAGACGGCGCAGCCGGCCGAACACGGCCGCCCGTTCTTGCAGCAATGTGTCGGCGATCACCGCCCGGCCGAGGTCTTCCGCTGTTTCCGGACGCCCCTCGGCGAAGCGGCGGAGGGTTTGATCCTCAAAGGTTGCGAAGACCACGAGATGCCGGTCCGACAGCCGCTCGACGGTGTCCAACATCAATTCGGCGGAGATCGTGTCGACGAAGTCTGTGAAGAGAAGCACGAGGGAGCGGCGTTCAAGCCGACCGGCGAGGTCGGTGAGCGCCAGGGTGAAATTCGTCTCCTCCGTGGAATAGTCGAGCTGCGCCGCCAGCGCTTGCAGGGGGGGAAACGCCCGCGCCCCCTGCAGCGGGCGGCTCGCGACGTTCGGCCGGGCGTCGAACCCGAAGAGCGCGGTGCGATCCCCCGACCGCAGCGAGACGTAGGCGAGCAGCAAGGCGGCGTTTATGGCCCGGTCGATTTTCGGGGCCCCGCCCAGCGGCTCGCACATCAACCGGCCGGTATCGAAGGCGAAGACGATGTTGTGGTTGCGTTCGGTTCGAAACTCCTTCGCCAGCAATTGACCGTGGCGGGCGGAATGCTTCCAGTCGATCGCCCGGCGATCCATGCCGGCGGTGAACTCGCTCAGGGCGTCGAACTCCGTTCCATCGCCGCGCTCAAGCTGGGCTTTGACGCCGAAATCCGCGTCGCGCGTATAAAGGCGCACCGCCTCGTC
>CAYYNG010000179.1:0-4833 GCA_964472435.1 uncultured Hyphomonadaceae bacterium
ACGCTGCAACACCTCCGAGGCGAGGCGGATATAGGCCTCGCTCCCCGGACAGCGGTAATCATAGAGCAATGCGGGCTTTCCGAAGGATGGGGCTTCCGACAGCCGAACGTTTCTTGGAATGATCGTGTTATAGACCTTCTCTTTAAAGAAAGCTCGGACCTCGTCGGCAACCTGGTCAGAAAGATTATTGCGTCGATCGTACATGGTGAGCACAACGCCCTGGATCTCTAAGTCCGGGTTGAGGCCGCTTCGAACGATCTCAACGGTCCGAAGCAACTGGCTCAGGCCTTCCAGCGCGAGGAATTCGCACTGCAGCGGCACCAAAAGCGCATCGGCCGCCGTCATCGCGTTCACGGTCAAAGAAGACAGCGAGGGCGGGCAATCGATCAAAATGTAATCATACCGCTGATCGCCGCCCTGGGCCGATTGTTTCACGTGTGACCGAATCGCGTCTCGGAGGCGATAGGATCTGTGGGGATCGTTGGCGAGTTCCATCTCCACCCCCGACAGGTTTTCATCGCCGGGCACGATGTCCAAGCGCGGAACGATGGTCGCCCGCGCCACCTCGGCCAGGGGCACGTTTTCGCACACCAAATCATAGCTTGTCAGGCGCCGTTCCGAGAGCGGGATGCCGAGACCTGTGGACGCGTTTCCTTGGGCGTCGAAGTCCACCACCAGCACGCGGCGGCCTACCGCCGCGAGCGCCGTGCTCAGATTGATGGACGTCGTCGTTTTCCCGACACCGCCCTTTTGGTTCGCCACCGCGAAAATCCGGGTCTCATGCTCAGCCGACACGCCGCGCCTCCGAAAGTTTGAGTATGACGCCCGAGCCCCCAGTCCGGCTCGGAATCGCCTCGTGCGCGAGAGTCCATTCTTTGCGCGCTTCCGTCAATTCCTCTTTCCAGTGTTCACCCTTATGAAAGAGGCCGACCGCGCCAGCTTCAAGCCATGGAGCGGCGTATTCGAGGAGGCGTGGCAACGGCGCGAACGCCCGCGCGGTGACGATATCTGCGAGCGGCCGGTGCGCCAGCGCCTCGACACGCTCGTTCAGGACATCGGCCGGCAGACGCGCCGCGGCGCCCGCCGCCCGCAAGAACGCCGCCTTCTTTCCCGCACTCTCAACCATCGTCACCCTGCCGGTCGCGCCCGGTCCGATCGCACAGGCGACCACCAATCCAGGGAACCCGGCGCCTGAGCCGAGGTCGACGACACGGTGCGAGGGCCGGATATGGTCGAAGAGTTGGACAGAGTCCCCAACATGCCTTGACCAGATCCGCGGCCATTCCTTCGGCCCGATCAGGTTGATGCGCGTTCGCCAAGCATCTAATTCAGCGATGACGCGCTCCAGTCGCGCCATCGTTTCTTGAGAGAGGCCCTCGGCGACCCTGAGTTCCTCCGGGCCGATAGGCGCGCTCATTCGGCGAACCGCGCCGGTCGTGGAACTGTCCGACGAACGTGGGCGAGAAGCGCCGTTAGGGCGCCGGGGGTCACACCTTCGATCCGAGCCGCCTGACCAAGCGTCGCCGGGCGAACGGCTTCCAGTTTCGTTCGAACCTCGTTTGAAAGCCCGCCCACCGCGCCGTAGTCGAGGTCGACGGGAATCCGCAGGGCCTCGTCTGTCCGAAGGGCCGCGATGTCCGCCCGTTGCCGATCGAGGTAGCCGGCATATTGGGCCTCAATCGACATTTGTTGGGCGACATCCGAACCGATGGCTCGAAGCTCAGGCCAGACGCGTTGCAGCGCCGGAAAGTCGATATCTGGATAGGCGAGATACTCCCAAGCCGAGCGCTTCCGGCCATCCTGATTGACCCGCCAGCCCGCCTTCAATGCGTTTGCGGGACTCAATTCGAGGGTTTGGAGCTGTTTTCGCGCGACCTTCAGCGCGTCGCGTTTCACGTGAAACGCTTCGGCGCGCCGGTGAGTGACGCAGCCGGCTGCGATCCCTATGGGTGTCAGCCGCTGATCGGCGTTGTCGGATCGCAAGGACAACCGATATTCCGCACGCGATGTGAACATTCGATAGGGCTCGGTCACACCGCGCGTCACCAAATCATCCACCATGACCCCGAGATAACCGTCCGCTCGGTCGAAGATGACGGCCTCAAGCCCCTTCACCGACCGCGCCGCGTTCAATCCGGCGACCAGGCCCTGGCCGGCCGCCTCTTCGTAGCCCGTGGTCCCGTTGATCTGCCCGGCGAGGTAGAGACCGCCGATCGCTTTCAAGCCGAGGGTCGGCGAGAGCGCACGAGGGTCGACATAATCGTATTCAATCGCATAGCCTGGACGCAGAATCTCCGCTGCTTCGAGCCCCGGGATCGTTTTCAGAAAGGCGCGCTGCACCGGCTCGGGCAGGGAGGTTGAAATGCCGTTGGGGTATATCGTCGGATCGTTCAGCCCTTCAGGTTCCAGAAAAATCTGGTGCCGGTCCCGGTCCGCGAATCTATGGACCTTGTCCTCGATCGAGGGGCAGTATCGCGGACCGCGGCCGGCGATCGCACCGGAATAGACCGCAGACTGGTCAATATGCTCTGCAATAATGTCGTGGGTGGCTGGGGTTGTCCAAGTGATGCCGCAGGCGACCTGCAACACGTCGATTCCCTCTGAAAGGTAAGAGAACGGAACCGGCGCCTTGTCGGCGGGCTGCATCTCGAGCTGGTCCCAAGCGATGGTGCGCGCATCAAGACGAGGCGGCGTTCCAGTTTTCAACCGGCCCATGGGAAGGCCAAGACCGTAAAGTCGGTCGGCCAGACCGATCGCCGGTTGCTCGCCCGCCCGGCCGGCCGGCGTTTGCTCCGCCCCGATATGGATCACGCCCTTTAGGAAGGTGCCCGTCGTGATCACCGTCGCCGGAGCACATAAGGCGTCGCCCGCAGCGAGCACGACGCCTTGGACCCGGTCGCCGCTTAATATCAGATCCTCGACAGCGCCCTCGAACACCGAGAGGCCGGTCTGCGCCGCAATCGCGGCCTGCATCGCGCGGCGGTAAAGTGACCGATCAATTTGGGCGCGGGGACCCCAAACCGCTGGTCCTTTGGACCGGTTGAGCAATCGATATTGAATGCCGGCCTGGTCGGCCACCCGCGCCATGAGGCCGTCCAGGGCGTCGATCTCTCGAACGAGGTGGCCTTTGCCGAGCCCCCCAATCGCCGGGTTGCACGACATTTCCCCAATCGTGTCGATGCGATGGGTGACGAGGGCTGTCCTTGCCCCGGTCCGCGCCGCCGCCGCCGCCGCTTCGCAGCCGGCATGCCCGCCGCCCACGACAATCACATCAAAAGAATTCGTCACTGACATCGACGCCTCGAAACCCGTTTCTTCCCGGCCTATTACTTCCCGATGCAGAATCCAGCGAACACTTGATCCAGGACATCCTCGACGTCCACCCGGCCGATCAGAGACTCGACCGCTCGGGACGCCAGGCGAAGATCTTCGGCGACCAGCTCCGACGCTTGACCGCTGGCCAGGCCGCTTCGAGCCGCTTCAAGCCGCGCAAGGCCGGCTTCGAGGGTGTGACGGTGCCGCGCGCGGGTTACAGCCGCTGCTTCAGCGCCGGCGAGCGCACGGCGGACCCACCGCTCGAGGGCGCCAAGCAATTCATTCACCCCGTCCCCGGACGCCGCCGAGATCGAATAGGCCGCTTTCGGCGAGGCCGGCCGTTTTCGCACGTCCACCTTATTGAAAACGTAGAAATCGCCGTCGCGCCAATGCTGCGCAATCAGGGCCTCATCCGGACCTTGAGTGACGTCGACCAAATGTAGCCGTATATCGGCCGCCGCCGCCGCTGCATTCGCGCGGCGGACGCCTTCGGCCTCGATAGGATCGGTCGTGTCCCGCAGTCCGGCCGTATCCATCAACCAAACGAGGCCCCCGCCGATCCTGAGCCGTGTCTGGACCACATCGCGAGTCGTACCGGGTTGGTCTGTCACAATGGCCGCGTCATGCCCCGACAATCGATTGAGCAGTGTCGATTTGCCCGCATTCGGCGGTCCGATGATCGCCACGCGAAAGCCGTCTCGGATACGCTCGCCGGCTCCGGAGGGTCCGAGGGCGCGCCGGAACTCGGATATCAGCCGATCCAACTCTCGAAGACCATCATCTGATGTTTCACGTGGAACGTCGCCCTCGTCTGGAAAATCGATCACGACTTCGAGCAGGCCGGCGATGCCCGTGATTTTCCGACGCCACGCCTCGTAGGTGTCGCTCAACGCGCCGTCCAGCTGACGCAGGGCCTGGGTCTTCTGCGCTCGGCTTTCAGCTTCAATCAAGTCCGCGACGGCTTCGACCTGCGTCAGATCCAATTTCTGATTTTCGAACGCGCGCCGGGTGAACTCGCCCGCCCGCGCCATCCGCAGACCGCGCCGGCGCGACAGAGCGTCGAGAAGGTGATCGACGACCGCCGATCCCCCATGAACGTGGAATTCCACAACATCTTCGCCAGTATAGCTCCGCGGCCCCGGCATCACGAGAACAAGCGCCTGGTCGATTTCGGCGCCGGACCCATCGACCAGCCGCGTCAAGCTGGCCCGGCGGGCCGCCGGGGTCTCACCGGCGCAAATCGCTTCAGCCGCCGCGAGCGCTTGAGATCCCGACATCCGCACAACCGCGACCGCCGAGGGCGCCGAGCCGGAGGCTAAAGCAAAGATGGTGTCCGAAGAGCCCTGCATGAACTCTAGGTGGGCCGGCCACCTCGCCTGGTCAATTGTTCATGGACTGGAAAAAGTCGTCGTTCGTCTTGGTCTGGCGCAATTTATCAAGAAGGAAATCGATGGCGTCGGCCGTTCCCATTGGATTGAGGATCCGGCGGAGGACATAAACTTTCTGCAGGTGCTCTTT
>CAYYNG010000180.1:0-4811 GCA_964472435.1 uncultured Hyphomonadaceae bacterium
CAGCGCCGCGCAAGGCCTGCTCACCGCCCTCGGCGTCGAAGCCGGGCGCCTTTAGGCGCGGACGCAGGCTGTTCTGCGCGCCTTGGCGGAAGAGGCGATCGAGCTGCGGGCGGAGCAATCGCGGCTGCGCGCCGCGCTCGCGGCGGCGGAGGGGCTTGCCGATACCGATCAGTTGACCGGGCTTTTCAATCGCCGCGCCTTTGATCGCGAGCTTGGCCGGGAGATCGCGGCGGCTGCACGCCACGGCACCGCCCTATGCATGGTCTATATCGACCTCGACGGTTTCAAGCCGATCAATGATCGCTTCGGCCACGCGATGGGCGACGACGCCCTGCGCCGGGTTGCGCTGGTCCTGCGGGAGACGACGCGGGCGAGCGATGTGGCCGGCCGGCTCGGGGGGGACGAGTTCGGCGTGCTTCTGCCCCGCGCCGATCTTGCGGCGGCGGAGCGAAAGGCCCGGCTGATCACCCGTCGCATCAGCGAGATCTCAATGGGCGCCGGCGAGGTCCGGGCGCCTCTGTCGGCCTCGGCGGGGGCGGCCGAGTGGCGCGTCGGCCTCGATCCCGCCGCGTTGGTCGAAGCCGCAGACCGGGCCATGTATGCGCGAAAACGCGCCGCCCGCGCCGCGGGCCTGGGCGCCGCCGCCCGGTGACGCCTTTCTTCATGCGGCGGGCGTGACTCCCGGTGCGGGTGCGTGATTAACTGTGTCCCGAAAAACACAGTTCTTCAGCGCAGCAAGGAGACGCACCATGTCGCTTCAAGGTCGGATTTCGGAACTCGCTTCACGCCACCGCGAATTGGACGCCCTCATCGAAACCGAACAAAAGAGACCTGCGATCGACACATTGAAACTGGCGGAGCTGAAGCGGCGGAAACTCCGAATTAAAGAAGAGCTGCGATCTCTTTCTCCGAGTTGGGCTTGATTTTGCATTCGCGCTCCTAACCCCCTCAAGGACGCGGATTAGGAGTGTCGTATGCGTGATTTGTTGAACCAGGAGCGGGCCCTGTCGCTCGGGCTCGTGAAAACTGCGATCTCTATGATCAGCGCCGCCTTTCTCGTCGTGGCGCTGTTTATTGTGCTGTTCGCTCTCGGCAATATGTTTTCGGCCGGACGGTTCTTCACCGGCGTGTTGCAGCTTGTCGGCGGGCTCGCGCTGCTGTTTTGGTTTTATTTGATGCTCCGTTTCATGGCGGAGATTTTAATGGCGGCCCATCGCATGAACGACCGTCTCACGATCCTAACAGACGAGATGCGCGCCGCTCGTTCGCCCGCATCGCCGCCCTCGGAGCCGAAGCGGGAACAAGAGCCGGAAGCTAAATCAGCGCGGACGACGCGGAAAACGCAGGCGAAGAAGGCCGCGGGGCCGGCGGACGAGGCCGATACGACGGCCGAGCCGAACGGCTAGGACCCGCCATGGCCGCGCCTGTCACGATCATTCTGGGGCTCGGCCGCGATGCGGGGGCCGCCTGCGGCCGGGTGTTCTTGGAGGCGGGTCACCATGTCGTGCTCGCCGATCCCTCGGCCGAGCGGCTTGAGAAGGCGAACGACGCGCTTTCCGGCCGCGCCGCGATCCACCATAGCGAGTTGCATACCCATCTTGGGGTGCGCAACGCCCTTGCCTCGGCCACCGAGGTCCATGGCCGGGTGGACCACCTGGTGATCCTGCCGCCGGTGCCGAAGGCCGCCGGCCTGATGGAGATGGATGCGGAGCAGATCAACGGGCTCTCGAAGTCGGCGCGATCCGGCGCCCTGGCGCTGAAGCTGTTCGCGGAGACTTTGGACAATCAGGACGAGGAGGGGGGCGTCACTGTGGATCGCGCGCGCCAGCGGGGATCGGCGACCTTCGTTCTCAGCCTTTCGGCGCAACTCTCCGATCCCGGCCGCTTCAACGAGGCGGTGGCTCAGAACGCCGTGCTCGGGGTCATGCGCGCCGGCGCGCTCGATCTTGCGGACCGAGGCATCCGCTGCAACGCCATCGCCGCGGTTCGCCCGCGGGCGGAGACAGGCGAGCCGTGGCTGAAGCAACGCACGCCCCTTGGCCGGGCGGCTCTCGCCGACGAGATCGCCGAAGCGGCGCTCTTTTTGTCTTCGCCTTCGGCGGCCATCATCACCGGCGAGACCTTGACCCTGGACGGCGGCCGCCGCGCCCTGAACGGTCTTCTTGGCGGCTAGCTGAAATTCTTGAAGACGTCGTCGACGGACACGTCGCCCGAGGGGGGGGTGTCTTCCGTAGCCGGCTCGTCCGGCGCCTCGCCCGTCGGCGCGAGGCCGGGGCCTTCGACCTGGGCGGCGCGCTCCTCCTCGATTTTCCGGCGCTTGTCGGCCGCCTTGGAGATGATCTCGTCGAGCTCGATCTGGTTGCAGAGGCCGAGGGTGACCGGGTCCACCGGCTTGATGTTCTGTGCGTTCCAGTGGGTGCGTTCGCGCACGGCGTTGATCGTCGTCTTGGTGGTGCCGATCAGTTTGCCGATCTGCGCGTCGGTCACCTCGGGATGGTGGCGGATGAACCAGGCGATGGCGTCGGGCTTGTCAGCGCGCCGCGCGGTCGGGGTGTAGCGGGCGCCTTTGCGCTTGGGTTGCGGGATGTGGGCGATTTTCGAGGTGAGCTTTTCGAGGGCGTAGGCGGGGTCTGCCTCGCCTTTTTGGATCTCCTCCCGGCTCAGCTCGCCGCCGGCGATCGGATCGACGCCCCGCATGGTTTCGGCCACGTCGCCATCTGCGATGCCTTTCACCTCAAGGCGGTGCAGGCCGCAGAACTCGGCGATTTGGTCGAAGGTGAGGGTCGTGTTGTCGACCAGCCAAACCGCAGTGGCTTTCGGCATCAGAATGTCGGCCATAAGCGTCTCCAAAAGCGCCGCCGCCCCGCGCGGGGGCCGGGCGGTACGGGCGATTTGCAGTGTTACTAACCAGGTTGGATTAGACCGCATGCGGCCGATTGAGAAGGCCCGTCCGGCTCAGGGCGCGCGGGCTGATATGCTGAGCGCATGGAGGCCGGCCTCGAACTCCGCCGACAGGGCCTCCGAGACCGCGCGGTGGGCGGTCACCCGACTGGTCCCGTTGAAGGCCGCCGCGACGATCCGCACGTTGAAATGGGTCTCGCCTTCGGGCCGGGCGCCGGCGTGGCCGGCATGGGCGGCGGAGACGTCCTCGACGTCCAGGGCCTCAGGCGCGAATGTTTCGGTCAAAACCGCGAGAATCCGCTCTCTTCTGTTTGTCAATTCTTGCCTCGTTAAGGTGGCGCGTACATCTTCCGCCGCATGGCTGACGACAGCTACGACTATCGGGTGAAGTTCAAAGACATCCGGGTCAAGCCCCCGCGCGGCGGCGCGGGCGGGCGGGCGGCTTCTAGTATCCGCATTTGCGACCATCCCTCCTGCGACCTGCCCGGCGAGCACGAGGCGCCGAAGCGGGGCGGGGGGCGCCACTATTTCTGCCAGCGCCATGCCGGGGAGTACAATCGAAGCTGGAACTTCTTCGATAACATGACCGAGGAAGAGGTGGCCGCCTTCAACGAGGCGGCGCGGAACGGCCATAAGAAGACCTGGCGCTTCGGCACGGGGCCGATGGGCGGCCGGCGCGCTGCGGATGTGCACGACCCTCGCCTTTGGCGCGGGCGGGAGATTTTCGAGGAGGGGGCCGACGCCCCCGAGAGCCGCGCCCCGCGCGGCCGCACCCGCCTCCAAATCAGGGCCCTGGTGGAGCTCGATCTTCCGGAAGATGCGGCGCCTGCAGATATTCGCGCGCGGTACGCCGACTATGTCCGCCGCTTCCATCCCGATTCGAATGGCGGCGACCGATCTTACGAAGACAAGCTCTCGCGCGTCATCCAGGCCTTTAAGACCTTGAAGGCGGCGGGCATCGCCAAAGACTAGGGCGGCGTTCGTGGACGACTGAACAATATCAGAAAAAAGACGGCGCGCCGAACAGGGCCTTCCACGCGACCACAGCCGTCCAGTGGAGCGCGACCGCGGGCCAAAGCGAGCGCGCGGCGAGGGTTGCGGCCGTGCACGCCGCCCCAAGAGCCGCCGCCTCGATTAGGAACCGCCAATCGAAGAAAAGCGCCCGGGCGGCCGGAGTGAAGACGAGGGCGTTCAGGGGATGCCAAAGGATGAAGAGCAGAAGCAGAGGGCCGGCGAGCCACGCCGCCCAGGCTTTCGGCGCGAGGAGCAGCGGGCCGCGGAAAACGAGCTCTTCGCCGATCGCCGGCAGAAAAAGGGCGATCAGCGCCGTCCGCAACACCCCCTCTGTCGTGGGCGTCCAAACAAAGAGCCCGGTCCCGAGACCGAACGGGAGGACGAACCCCGAATAGGCCAAGGCGGCGATCGCGCCGGCGCGCCAGCCGCCCCGCCGCGGCCGACCGAACAACCTATGGATCACGCCTCTTCGTCGAGCGTGTTCCGCCCGAAATTCACGGTGTCGGCGTCCTGGCCGGCGTCGAGAATGGCCTTTCGAATGCCGCGGGCCCGGGTGAACTCCCGCAGCAGGGTCTCGCCGTCGCCCCAGCGCACGGCCCGCTGCAGAGCGGCGAGATCCTCCGAAAACCGGCCCAAGGTTTCAAGGACGGCCTCCTTATTATTGAGGAAGACGTCGCGCCACATGATCGGATCGGAGGCGGCGATGCGGGTGAAGTCCCGAAAGCCGCCAGCCGAGTATTTCACGACCTCGCCTTCCGTAACGCTTTCCATATCGTAGGCCGTGGCGACGATATTGAAAGCGATCAAATGCGGCAGGTGCGAGGTGATGGCCAGGACGCGGTCATGGCGGTCTGGGTCCATGATTTGGACCCGGGCGCCGAGCTGAGTCCAAAAAT
>CAYYNG010000181.1:0-4770 GCA_964472435.1 uncultured Hyphomonadaceae bacterium
AGAAGCGCTTCATAGTCGATCCCTGTGCCAAAGCTTGCGTCTAACAAATCGGACCGCAGATCCAGCGCCCGCCGCCGCATCAGCATATGGGTCGCGTAGAACCCGATCCGGGCTTCGAAGAACCGCCGGGCGATGTCGTCGCCATCGGTGATGGCCTCGCCCGCCGGCCAGGAAAAATCGAGCGGCGTGTCGCCCTCATGCACGCCGACGCCGACTGCGATGATCTTGGGGTCCATTTCCGCCAGTGCGACCATCCGGGCGATGCAGTCCGGCGTCATCTTGTCGTCGGCGCAGATAAGGCGGAAATAATCGGCCTCGGCGGGCGTCTTCGACACCGCCGCGTTCCAATTCTCGGCGAGGGGCAACAGCTCTGCGTTCTTGTGCCGGATGATCGGCACCCGCCCGCCTTCATACCGGTCGATGATCTTGGGCGTGTCGTCGGTGCTCGCATTGTCGAGCAGGACGTGCACCAGGTTCTCGTAGGTTTGCGCTTGAACGCAGTCCAGCGTCTCAGCCAGGTAGGCCGCGCCGTTGTAAACGGGCGTGACGACGGCGACGCGAGGCTGCGGCATGGGTCGGGGTCTCCGGATTCAGCCCGCCTTGCGGCGGTGCGGCAATAGACGATAGGCGCCGGTTGCAGTGGCGCAGACCACCCCGCGCGCGCGCATCTCGGCGTGCGCTGTGACGTTGTCGCCATTGGCGGGTTCGAGGGTGATCTCGGCTTCGGTCCATCGCTGTTTGGGCGAGGGGCTTTGAAAGCGGACCTGGAGCGCCAGCGTCACCAGCGGACAGCCCGCGCGCTCTTGGACAGCTTGGGCCATCGCTCCGTCGAGAAAGGTCGAGATCATCCCGCCATGGATGAAGCCGAGGCCGTTGCAATGGCGCTCCTCCGGCAGGAAGCCGAAGCGGGCGGGCGCGTTGTCGTTGCTTGGCTTTCGATAAACGGGGCCGTTGATCTCTGCGAACGGGCCCCGCGGCAGAGACATGGCGAATCCCTCCGGGATGCGCGCGCCGACCCGGGCTCTCATGGCGCGTCCCTCCGCACCGTCTTGAACCGGTCCGACGCGATCGGCGCGTCGGTGAACTTGAACTTCTGCGGTATTTTATAGGGCTCTACTTTTCCGGCGAGGTGGGCCCTCACCGCTCGGCGCAGAGCCGCCGGCGCGGCCTCGGGATCGGCGGGCCGGATCCGCGCGACGACGGCCGCCCCCATGATGGCGTGGGGCTCGCCAAAGACCGCGACTTCCGCGACCTCGTCCAGCTCGCCGATAAGGTTCTCGACTTCGGCGGGAAACACTTTCTGCCCGCCGACGTTGATGATGTCGCTGTCCCGTCCCAAGAACCGGACATAGTCGCCGTCGACTTCGACCCGGTCCCCGGTCATGAAGTATCCGTCGTCGGTGAACGGGCTCGGGGCGTTGAGATAGCCGAGCATCGCAGTCTTCGATTTGATTTCGAACTTGCCGTCGCGAACCCGCCACGCGACGCCGTCGCCGCCGAGCTTCATCCAGGTCGATCGGTCGTCGCGCGACCGGGTCGCTGGCGCGCCCATTTCGGACGTGCCGTACTTCTGGATCAGCCGGACGCTCGGAAAGGCCGCCGCACATCGTTCGAGCGTGCCTTGGGGCATCATTTCCGAGCCGTAGGTGATGATGTCCAGCGAACTGAGATCGTAGCTTTCATGCGCGCCGGAAAGGAGAAGCAGGTTCAAGAAGCTCGGGGCGGTCGGCAGCACCTGCACCCGATGGACCTCGATCAGCCGGCAGATCTCGTCGGGCGACCGCGTGCTCGGCAGCACCAAGGCGCTTGTGTTCGCGAGGCTGTAGAAAAGCGTGTCGATGCCGGCGATATGATCGAAAAGAAGAAACGCCAAAGTCCGCAGGGATTTTCCGGGGCTTTCGAACTTGCTCAGCAAGCGGTCGACATCGTGGACAACACCCTTCGAGACCCCCGTCGATCCCGATGAGAACAGCACCAAACCAGCGGCGCCCCGCCTCCGAAGGTCGTCATAGAGCGCGTGGACGCCCTCTCGCGCCGTCCGTTCGATCGTATTTCCGGCAACGTCTATCCGCCACTGGACGGCGCCGACCGTCTCGAATTCGGAAGCTTTCTCAAAACTCGTCGGGGCCAGCGGCGCCGCAATCGATTTAGATCGGAAGAGGCTGAGCAAGGCGGCGACCCCGGGAAGGGAGAAATCGCCCTTGAGCATCACCACGTGGCCGGCCCCGATCCCGGCGTCCGCAAGCTTTCGACGCCAGTCTTCGACCGCGCGGCGAAGCTCGCCATAGGTGAATGCGCCGTCGGGGCCGATCAGCGCCGTTTCGTCCGCAACGTCGGCGAACCGGTCAAGAAGGGTGTCGACCGCCGACGCCACGGATCAGACCCCGCCGAGATAGAGGGTTTGCCCGGTGACGAAATCCGATTGCGGCCGGATGAAGAAATCGACGACATTGAGAACATCGTCCATTTCACCATAGCGCCGAACGGCCTGCCGGCCGATAAGGGCGGTCATCTTCTCCTCCGGCACCGAGCCGACGAGATCGGTCGGCACGGGGGTGGGTCCCACTGCGTTCACCGTGACGCCGAGGTCCGCCAGCTCGCGCGCGAGCACCTCTGTCAGCG
This sequence comes from uncultured Hyphomonadaceae bacterium, assembly GCA_964472435.1. Classification (GTDB taxonomy): domain Bacteria; phylum Pseudomonadota; class Alphaproteobacteria; order Caulobacterales; family Hyphomonadaceae; genus CAYYNG01. The sequence goes on from CAYYNG010000181.1 coordinate 2,623, forward strand.
AGACGACGGCCGCCTTCGAGGCTGCATACACCGCTTCGCCCTCAAGCTTCAGCGGCGTTGCGACCGTGGCGAAGTTCACAATTCGGCCGTACTTGTTCCGGCCCATCAGCTTGCCCGCTTCCCGGCAGAAGAGGAACGTGCCGAAGACGTTCGTTTGGAAGATCCGCTCAACGGTCGAAACCGGTGTCAGCAGCGCGTGATTCATGCTGGCGATCCCGGCGTTATTCAGCAGAACATCGAGCTTGCCGAAGGTCTTGCCGACCGACCGCATCATCGACACGACGCTGCGCTCGTCGGCCACGTCCAATTCATGGTGCATGTAGCGTTCGTGGCGCAGGTCGCTTGCGCCGCGGCTGCAACCCGCCACGCACCAGCCGTTTTCGAGATAGTGTTCGGCGAGGTACCGGCCGATCCCTTTCCGGGTCCCGGTGATGGCCATAACGCGGCGGTCTCTACTCATGACATGTCCTATTCGTTAGCGATCTCGATCGCATAGTCGGCGAGCGCGCTTACGGATCGATAGGGACTGCGCTTGCGCGACATCGCCGCCTCGCTCGCCAACACCAGTTCTTCGCCCGTCAGATCCATCAGGTTTTGCTCAACGACCATCACGAAGTTTACAAGATCCAGCGAGTCGAACGGCGCGTCCGGCCCGAAGATCAGCGTGTCCTCCGCCTTCTGCAATTGTCGTTCCGGCTGCAGCTGGGGGTTCAACTCGTCGATGGCGTCGTAGATCGCCTGTATGGCGGCTTTGCGGTCGAGGGCTTTCGTCATGGTCGGTGGGGCTCCTTTGGGCGGTCAGCGCCGGTCTTCCGCCGGCGTTTCGGGGGCGGCGTCTTGGGCCGCGGCGTTCGGGATCGACCGCGGCGGCGGCACGAACAGGGTCCGTCCGCTCGGCACATTGGTCGTCACGGTGCAGTTGGGGCCGATCGACACGTCGTCTCCAATCGAGACGTCGCCGACAACCACGACGCCGGGGCTGACGGAAACCCGGTCGCCGATTTTCGGCCCCGACCACGTCCACTCCACCCCGGCGCCGAAGGTGACATTGTGCCGGATCGTGACATCGTCGCCGATCTCGGCCAGGGCGTGGATGACGATGCCGTGCTGGTGGGCGAGGAGCAGGCGGCGTCCGGCCTTCACCGTCCGGCGCATCTCGATGCCGTAGACGTTTCGCACGAAGCGTTCCGCGACGAGGTAGATGGCCGATAGCGGCCATCGAAAGGGTTTGAACCGGACGCCGTCGGCCCATGTGCCGAATCGGTAGACCGCAAGCGCCTGGAACCCGGGCGCGAGGAGGCGTTTGTCGTGGCGGCGGAAGTCTTCAGCGACGATGCGCCAGAACCCGACGGCGCGGATCAGCTCGCCTCCCTTCAGAGAGGCGGGCGTCGTCTCCGTCTCCGAGGTGTTGGTCGACGTCATGGCGCATTGCTCCCGGCCTGCTTTCAAGGCCGTGGCGTCGCTGCCCCGCGTGTTCACCGTAATCACCACCGCCGCCCGCTTGAAGACCCATCCCCCCCAACAAATCAAGATATATGCCACCTCGCGGCCCTCGAGGGCAGGGGTCGACCGCTGCTAAAGATCGTCGCCGGGAACGCTTGCGAGCCCGGGATCCGACCCCCGCTTCAGAAGACGCTCGATCACGAACAGCGTCATGCTTGGATCGGCGGCGATCCATTGCCGCCAGAGGCCGGGGTCGACGCCGCCCTCGGTCCGACGGCGGTCGTGTTGGGCCCAGAAGAAATGTTGGCGCGCGACGAGGATGCGGACGTCGAGCCGACGCCGGTCGTCGGCGTCGAGGCGCGGCGACCGTCGAAGGCGCTTTAAGACCTTCATCGTCAGCATTTTCTCCATGGAGTAACGCTTGTCCGACGTTCGCGCGCCGTGCCAGACGTTCGATCCGGCTCCACGCGTCACGCCAGCGCGGTCCGACATCACGGCGCCGCCCGCGATGTCGGCGCATTGGCGCAGAAAGTCGAAATCCTCCGCCAGTCGAAGGGCGGGATCGAAACGAGCGCGGCGCGCAATGTCGGCGTGCAGCACCAAGGCCGATAGATGCAGATGCCGAAACCACGGCCCGCACAGCGCTTTCGCAAGATAGGGAACCAAGAAGGACTCCGCGTCGTCCAACGGTGCGCGCAATTCCCG
>CAYYNG010000182.1:0-4757 GCA_964472435.1 uncultured Hyphomonadaceae bacterium
CGCCGAAAGGCTCGATCTGCTCGGCGACGTAATGGGCCGTTGTTTGCCCGTCCAACGTGGCGTTCAGCGCCAAGATCACCTCTTGCACCTCGCCCGCCCGAAGCCGTTCCACGAGCGGATGGATCGACAGATCGTCGGGGCCGACCCCGTCGATGGCCGAGAGAACACCGCCCAAAACATGGTACCGCCCGCGAAACGCGCCCGCCCGCTCAAAAGCCCAAAGATCCGGCACGTCCTCAACCACGCAGATCACGCTGTCATCGCGCCCGGGCGCGCGGCAAACAGCGCAAGGCTGGAGCGTGTCGAAGTTTCCGCACGTCTCGCAACGCTCGATTTTCGCGGCCGCCTCCGCCAACGCCTCCGCCAGGGGTTCGAGCAGCTGATCGCGCCGTTTTAAGAGATGCAACGCCGCGCGACGGGCCGAACGCGGCCCAAGGCCCGGCAGTTTCGCGATCAAATCGATCATCCGGAGAATTTCGGGCCCAGCCGAGCGGTCGCCCATCTACGCGTCCCTTCGCCCCGATCAGAAGGGCATTTTGAAGCCCGGCATAAGACCCGATAGCCCGGCCGTTGCGCTCTTCATCGGCGATTCGGCCTCCTCCTCAAGACGTCGGCGCGCATCGGCGTGCGCGGCTTTGACGAGATCCTCGAGGATTTCGGCGTCTTCGCCCATCAAAGAGGGATCGATCTTAATCGCCAGCAGCTCGCCCTTCCCCTTCAGCGTCACCGAGACCATGCCGGCGCCGGCGACCCCGGTCGCTTCGACCGCCTCCACTTTGCTTTGGGCCTCGGCGAATTTCGCCTGCATCTCTTGGGCTTGGCGCATGATGTCGGCCATATTGAAATCGCTCATCGAACTCGTCCTTTCTGCGCGGGCGGCGGCATTTCAACCACATTGTCGGACGCGGCATCGGCTGGCGCCTCCTGCCGCACGTCGACCAATTCAGCGTTCGGAAAAAGCGCGAGGGCGCTGCGCACGGCCGGATGATCCGCCGCCGCAGCGATCCGCTCGGCCTGCACCCGTCGACGCCGCGCCTTCATGGTCTCGCTGCCAGCGGCGTCCTCGCCTAATCGCACCGACCAAGGAGCGCCCGTTGCGGTTTCTAGAAATTGGGCGATCCGGTGAAGAAGATCCGGCGGTCCGCCCGGCTCCAGCGCGCAGACCAGCTCGCCGGGTCTGCAGCGGATGGGCCGCACATAATCAGATGCCTCCCCGGACAAAATCGCCTCGCGCCGGGCATCCATAAGCGCGACGATTTCGGCGAAGCTCGCCGGCCCCTTTTGCGGATCTCCGGCGCCGGCTTCTGGGCCGGCCCTAGCGGGGCTCGCGCCGCCGGCGACCAGCAGACGCGCCGCATCCTCCGGCGACGGCAACGCCGCCGCCGCGGCGAGCCGGAGCACCACCATGCGCGCCGCGGTGTCGGCTTCGGGCGCGGTCTGCGCGTCCTGATAGCCTGTGAGCAGAATGCGCCAATACCGCGCCGCTTGCGCCGGGCTGAGGCGGTTGGCGATCGCCGCCGTGCGGGCGGCCCAGTCCGGCGGCGCCCCCATGCCCCCTTCTTCGCCCGTCGCCTGAACCGTCGCCACATCGGCGCAGATATCGAGAAGGTCCTTCAACAAAACCAATGGATCGGCGCCATCGGAGATCAACGCGATCACCTCGCCCGCCGCGGATTTCGCGTCGCCCTCGGTCGCTGTGTCGAAAAGATCAAGCAGCCGGGCGCGATCGCCCAGGCCCAACATGTCACGCACCGCCGCCGCCGACACCTCGCCGGGATTCTGAACGATGGCCTGGTCGAGGATTGAAAGCGCGTCGCGCACCGAGCCCTCCGCGGCGCGGGCGATCATGGCGAGCCCGGCGCCCGCGACCGCCGCGCCCTCCTGTGCGCAAACCCGGGCGAGATGCTGAGAAAGCCCATCCACATCAAGACGTTTGAGATCGAACCTCTGGCACCGAGACAGGACGGTGACCGGAACTTTGCGGATCTCGGTCGTCGCGAAAATGAACTTCACATGGCTTGGCGGCTCCTCCAGCGTTTTGAGGAGCGCGTTGAAGGCCGCCGTCGAAAGCATATGCACTTCGTCGATGATATAGACTTTATACCGCGCAGAGACCGGGGCGTAACGGACCCCGTCGAGCAGCTCGCGCATGTCTGCGACGCCGGTGCGCGAGGCGGCGTCCAGCTCCAAGACGTCCGGGTGCCGGCTTTCCATAATCGCCTGGCAGTGCTCCCCCGGCGGATCAAGCCGGATCGACGGCCCGTCCCGTTCGTCAGATCGGTGGTTCAGCGCCCGCGCCAAGAGCCGCGCCGTGGTGGTCTTCCCCACCCCGCGCACGCCGGTGAGCATGAAAGCGTGGGCGATGCGGCCGGTTTCAAACGCATTGCCGAGCGTCCGCACCATCGCCTGTTGGCCGATCAGGTCCTCGAACCGCCGCGGGCGGTATTTTCGCGCAAGCACCTGGTATCCGCCCGACGGAGGCCCCGTTTCGTCCTCGCCGAACATGGAGAACGTCGCGTCGTCGGCCGCGGGTGCTGCGTCAGGGTCGATCTCGTCAGTCATATCGCGCCATCATGCGCCGGACTCGACCTTCTCGGCAATGCGCCCGGCCGGGCGGAGACTGGACAACGACCCGGAACGGAACTCGTTAGGGCTGCTTCCTTCCGGACCTGACCCGGTTGGCGAGGCGACCGTCCGCCGCCAGCCTCCTGACGCCTATATCGCGCCCCAGGCCTGGGGTGACAAGTGGCGGCTCGTCTGTAGGGTGCGGCCCATGCTGACCCGCGACCCGATTCCCCTCACGGATACGAACCTCGATCGGGCTGGACACCATCGCGGGGACAGTGAATGGCTCGACGGCGCCGCCCGCCGGGACGACGCGTTGATCCTTCTTATGCAGGCGGGTCAGCCGCTTGTTTCAACCGGTCGCGGATCCCGGCCGCTCGCCTGGCTGGGACCCCCGGCCCTCGCCTTAGCCCCGGACGCCGCACGTCTCTTCCTCGGGAAAGACAAGGCGGGGGCGCCGGTCTTCGCCCTCAATATGCCGGAGCGGTTTTCGGTGACGGGGTCCCCCATCGAGGGCCTCGGGACGTTTGAAGACATGCGCGCCGCCGCCGCGCTTCTGCCGGGTTTCGACGCAAACGCAAGCGCCCTTGCTCGATCGATCTTCGAGTGGCACCGGACCCACGGCTTTTGCGCTCGATGCGGCGGCGCGACCGACATGGTCGAGGCCGGTTGGAAACGCCACTGTCCCGCATGCGGCGCTGAACACTTCCCGCGCGTCGATCCAGTCGCCATAATGCTGGCGGTCCGAGGCGACCAATGCCTTCTGGGTCGTTCGCCGGGCTGGCCCGCAGGCTTTTTCTCGTGCCTTGCGGGTTATGTCGAACCGGGCGAAACAGTCGAGCAAGCGGCCGCGCGCGAACTCTTCGAGGAAGCGGGGATCAAGGCCCGGGCCGAGACGGCGAGCTACCTCTTTGGCCAGCCCTGGCCCTTTCCGTCCTCCCTCATGATCGGCGTCCTTCTAGAGGCCGACACGATGGAGATCACAGTCGATCCCAAAGAGATCGAGGCCGCGCGCTGGTTTTCGAAAACCGAAGCGCGCGCGATTCTGGCGGGCGAGCATCCTGATGTCTACTGCCCGCCGGAGATCGCCGTCGCCCATCACATCCTCAAACACTGGGCGGCGAACGACGAAAACGTCTATTGAAGAACGCTCGGCCAGTTAGCGTCGCCCTCTCCGATGAACCCGGGCCTGTCCGCGTCCCATCGCCGTTGGATCGAGGCGTTGAAGTTCAGATAGAGCCTGTCGTCGACGATCGCCCAATGCCGAGCGTCGCCTTTGGCGGTGTCGCCCTGGGCGACGGCCCACGCGCAATAGCCGCCATATTGCGGGGCGTAAGCCTCCGGATCAGCGAGGAATCGATCGAGGTTTTCCTGGTTGGCGAACCGCCACTCCGCCCCCTTGTACTCAGTGGAAAACTCGGCCGAACCCCGGACTGGGGCGCCAGCTGTGAAGTAAGCCACAGTGTCGTAGCCCTGGAGGGCGAGATCGGAGAAGAGGCCGGTATAGATCTCCGCCTTTTGCGCCATCGCGGCGGGGGTCGAGAGCATTGCCGCGACAACGGCGAGAGCGGCGGCGATGGGTCTCGTCATGCGCATGGGTCCTATTCGACTGATCGGACGTAAGCGGTGTGCGTATCCCGCCTTCCGCGCCATGGCGAGACGGCTCCGCCACAGCCGCAGCGGAGCCCTCCATGGTGCGATGGGAGATCGCAAGCTTAGTTCAGAACGCCCGGCCACTCATTGTTGGCCTGTTCAATGAAAGCCTCCTTGTCGGCGAGCCAGCGACGCTGAATGCCGCGGTTCACATTAAGATAGAGCTTGCCCTCGTGGATGTGCCAAACCCGGGCGTCGCCCTTCGCAGTGTTGCCCTGGCTCACGGCCCAGGCGCAGTAGCCGCCGTATTGCGGCGCATAAGCTTCAGGATCGGCGAGGAACTTGTCGAGGTTTTCCTGGCTCGCGAATTTCCATTCGGCGCCCATGTATTCGGTCGTGAACTCGTCAGAGCCTTTCACCGCTTCGTTCTCGGTGAAATAGGCGACAGTGTCATACCCCTGCAGAGCTTCACTCGAGAAGAGCCCCGTGTAGATCGGCGCTTTCTGGGCATAGGCGGCCGGGGCGGCAATTGTCACGGGCACGGCGGCGAGGGCGGCGGCGATGAGGAAGGAACGCAATTTCTTGTCAATCTCCTGTTG
>CAYYNG010000183.1:0-4718 GCA_964472435.1 uncultured Hyphomonadaceae bacterium
ACTTGGTGCCGACCGGCGGGCTTCCGGCCCAGGCCCTGCCGGGCGGGGATTGCGGACTCTTCTTGTGGAGCCGAACCGACCTCACGCGGTTCATCTTCTTTTCCCGCGCCGCGACCGGTCAGGCGCGCTTCCTCCTCGGCGAGGAGGAAGTGGCGCTGACGCAGGTGTCGGCGGGCGGCGATATTTTCGGTCAGTTCTTCACCGAGCAAGGCTTCCGCGCCGAAGGGCGGCCGGAGGCCATTGAGCTGTCGGTTCGGCCGGGCGATCAGCTGCAGGGCGGACAGCGCATCTCAGCCGGCCGCATCGTCATCACGAATGCCGAGGGATGGCGGACCATCGTCCCCGTTCTCGGCGTCCGGGCCTGCACGCCCCGCACGGCGGCGGATGCGCAGCGCTGATCCCGGTGGTTCCGACATTCTCCGATGTTCTTGCGGCCGAGGCGCGCGTGCGCGCTGCGGCCATCGAAACCCCTGTGCTGACCCATCCGGCTTTGAACGCGGCGGCGGGGGCCGAGGTGTTCCTTAAGCTCGAGTCGCTGCAGACGACCGGTAGTTTCAAGATCCGCGGGGCGATGAACCGCCTGGCGCAGCTGACGGAGACGGAGCGTGATCGCGGCGTCGTCGCATTCTCCTCCGGCAATCATGCGCAAGGCGTCGCCCGGGCGGCGCGACTTTTCGGGGTCCCGGCGCTGATCGTGATGCCAAAGGATGCGCCGCAAGTGAAGGTCGAGGGGGTTTTGGCCGACGGCGCCGAGATTCGCTTTTACGATCGGGCGAAGGAGTCGCGCGAGGCGATCGCCGGGGCCGAGGCTGATGCGCGCGGCGGGGTGCTCGTTCCTTCGTTCGACGATCCGGCGATTATCGCCGGCCAAGGCACCGCGGGCCTGGAGTTCGCGCGTCAAGTCTCCGCGCCGCTGGATCATCTCATCTGCTGCGTCGGCGGCGGCGGGCTTATGGCCGGGTTCGCGCTCGCCTTTGGAGAATTGAGCCCGGGGACCCGGCTCTGGGCCGCCGAGCCCGAAGCGTTCGACGATACGATCCGCTCTCTGCGCGCTGGGCGCATTTTAGCGGTCCAGCCCGGCCGGTCGTCGATCTGCGACGCCATCCTTACCCCGCGGCCTGGGGACCTGACCTTCGCCATCAATCGCGAGCGCTTGGCAGGGGGCGTCGCGGTCGCCGACGATGACGTAAGAGCGGCGATGCGGTTCGCCTTTCGCCACTTGAAACTGGTGGTCGAGCCTGGGGGCGCGGCCGCATTGGCCGCGGCGGTGCGCGGACTTCCGGACGAGTTGCGCGGGGGGCGCGTCGGCGTCGTGGTCACCGGCGGAAACGTCGATCCCGGATTCTACGCGGAGACGCTGACCGAAACGTCGCTTTAAGCTTCGAGGCGCGTCCGATTGCGCGCCAAGATCGATGAAATTCGATCGATCCGCCAAACCATAAATCCAGACCTCTGTGCCAATACGGGGCGAAACACGCTTCCCGAGGGGCCGAGGCTGATGGCGAAAACCGTTCTTGTTGTCGATGATGATCCAACCCAGCGCCGGCTGCTGCAAGCGGCGGTGGAAAAAGCCGGGTTCGCCTGCCGCACCGCCCCCGATGGCGAGAGCGGATACGCGCTCGCCGCCGACGCCAAGGACGGCGTGGACATCGTCCTTCTCGACCTTGTCATGCCGGGTCTTTCCGGCATGGAGACGCTCGAGCGCCTCGCCGAACGCCGTCCGGATTTGCCTGTCGTCGTGCTCACCGCTACGGGCGGCATCGACACTGTTGTTCGTTCGATGCGCGCAGGCGCGGTGGACTTTTTTGTTAAGCCCGTGAGCCCCGAGCGTGTGATCGTGTCGATCCGCAACGCGCTTAAAATGACGAGCCTTGCGGGCGAGGTGAAGCGCCTGGTCCGCAAATCCGAGGGCGGGATGAGCTTCGAGGACATGATCGCCGACGCGCCGGCTATGCGCAATGTCGTTAAGCTCGGCCAGCGCGCGGCGGCTTCCAACATTCCGATTCTGATCCTCGGCGAGAGCGGCGTCGGCAAAGAGGTGATCGCCCGTTGCATACAAGGGGCGTCGGACCGCGCAGGCCGGCCGTTTGTCGCCGTCAATTGCGGCGCGATTCCAGAAAATCTCGTGGAAAGCATTCTGTTCGGCCATGAGAAAGGCGCGTTCACCGGCGCGGTTTCGAAGAGCCTTGGTAAATTCGTCGAGGCTGATGGCGGCACGCTTTTCTTGGACGAGGTCGGCGAGCTGCCGCTCGACATTCAGGTCAAGCTCCTTCGCGCGCTGCAGGAAGGCGAGGTCGACGCCGTGGGCTCGCGCCGTCCGACCAAGGTGGATGTCCGCATCATATCGGCGACGAACAAAGATCTCGCCGCCCAGGTCGCCGCCGGCGCGTTTCGTGAAGATCTTTTCTATCGCCTGAACGTCTTCCCGATCGAGATGCCGGCACTTCGAGAGCGCGCCGAAGACGTTCCCGCGCTCGTCGAGCATTTCATCGATCGCTTCAACGCGTCCGAGGGCATGAAAATCGCCGGCGCCGCCCCGGAAACGCTCTCCATGCTGAGCGCGTTCGACTGGCCGGGCAATGTGCGGCAGCTTGAAAACGCGGTGTTCCGCGCGGTCGTGCTGTGCGACAGCGACACGCTCCGCCCCGAGGATTTTCCTCAGATTTCGGGACTGGCGCCGGCGCTCGACACCGGCGCGCCGAAGACGGCGCCGGCGTTGACGGGGGCTGCCCCGGCCAGCGCGGTGGCGATTTTTACGGAAACCGGCGAAATGCGGGCGCTGGAGGCGATTGAGCGGGATTTGATCGAGCTCGCGATCGACCATTATGACGGGCATATGTCCGAGGTCTCCCGCCGGCTGGGAATCGGACGGTCGACCCTGTATCGCAAAGTTCGCGAGTATGGCCTCGCCGCCCGGGTCGCCGATCGCGAAGCCAGCTGACGCGGCGGAGATGATGTGTTTGGCGGGCGCCGCGGCCTGTCCCGGGGACGATCGCAGTTCGTCGACCGGATAAGCGCGACCGGGCGGGTTTGGCGCGTCGATGTCGTGGTCGACGACCTGTCTGGAGACGATTATCCGCTGAGCGCGGTCGCCTTTTCGAAACGGGCCCGCGCCTATCCGTTCTGGTCCGACCGGGCGGCGGCGGACGAGGCGGCCGCCCGCGGAGCCATCCCAGAGAAAGTGGATTACGCGGCCCAAGGGCATTTCGTGTCCACTGTGTTGCCGACGCTCTATGCGCACGGCGACCTCGTGGGGCCGGAGTGGAGCCGATGGCTCACGGGCTCGGAGGTGGAGCCGCTCGAACTGCTGGCCGACATCCGGGTCGCGCCGACCCGTAGCAAGTTCCGGGTGGAAGAGGCGGCCGCGAGGCGGCATCTAGTCCGCCATGACCTCGAACCTCTCCCTTTCCGAACGATCGGCCGCTTATAGCCGCATGGCCGACTCCCTCGCTTTTCTCGGCGAGACTTGGCGGAATTGGCCAAGCCTCGCCGAGTGCGCCACCGCTGCGGGACTGTCGCCCTCGCATTTCCAGCGCGAGTTCTCTCGATGGGCGGGCGTCTCGCCGAAGCAGTTTCAGGCCGCGCTCGCCCATGGCGAGGCGGGTGATTTACTGCGCCGGGGAGAAAGCGTGCTCGACGTCGCCTATGAAGTCGGTCTTTCGAGCCCGGCGCGGTTGCATGATCTCTTCATCGCCCATGAGGGGCTCAGTCCCGGCGAGGCGAAAGCGGGCGGGGCGGGCGCGGATCTGACGATCGGCCGAGCGCCGACCCCATTCGGCGAGGGCGCCTGGGTCGTTTCACCTCGGGGCCTTGTCGCCTTGGGTTTTATAGACGACGACGCGCCGGTCCGGACCGGTTTCGAGCATGTCGGCCGCCGCGAAGAAGACGCCTTCGCCGATCTTGTCAGCCGCTATCCAAACGCGTCGATCCGCCGCGACGACGCTGAAGCGCGCCGCTGGGCGGACCGCGTGTTCAGCGGGCGCGGCGAGCCGGCGCCGCTTGCGCTCTACGGTACGCCGTTTCGGCGTCAAATTTGGCGCGCCTTGCTGACCATACCGGCCGGCGAGACCAAAACCTACGGTGCGCTCGCCGCAGAGACGGGCAATCCGAAAGCGTCGCGCGCGGTGGGCGCCGCCGTGGGCGCGAACCCCATCTCTTGGGTGATTCCCTGCCACCGGGCCTTGGCCGCGGACGGCCGTCTGCATAATTACCATTGGGGCGTGGCGCGCAAGCGCGCCATGCTGGTGTATGAACGCGCGCACGCGGCATAAAAGGCGCCGGCGCGCCGAAAAAAGGTGCGCAAGCAAGCCATGGGCATAGCGATGGTCGCCGCGGGCATGGGGGCCCTGTTCGCGCTCTGGGGCGTGTATATCGTCGCTCTCTGGCGGCAGACCTCCCGACTGGCGCCGGAGGTCTACGCCGCCAAACGCGCGGACGGCGAATTGCTCGCAACGGTGCCTCAATCGGAATTCGTCGCCGCGTTCGTTCGAAGCGAGGGTCCGCGGTTCATGACGTATTTGTTCGCGGGGGCGGCGATCTGCATCATCTTAGTGCCGGCGCTGATGGCGGCGTTCAACCTAATCTGGGACCATGTATGGCGCGCGACCGGTCAGGTGCCGTGGTTCAGCCGCGGCGACATGGTGCATACGATTATGATGGTGCTCCTCTATTTCGCCGCCATGGTGCTGGTCGCCGCCGGGCTTATGTTCCGCTATCAC
>CAYYNG010000184.1:0-4717 GCA_964472435.1 uncultured Hyphomonadaceae bacterium
AGACCCCGCAGATATATTGCGGGATCACGTTTCCGCTGTCGGCCGTGCGCGACCAGGTTTGGAGCGCGCCCTTTGTGAAGACGACATCGTCGCGCATCACCGGCATGCCGAGGCTGAAGGCGGACCCGGTGACCTTCTGGCAGTCGGCGCAGTGGCACTCGATAAGGGCGATGGGCGGCGCATCGAGCCGGTAGCGCACCGCGCCGCAGGCGCAGCCGCCCTCGATGGGGAAATCGGGCAAGGTCGTCATGGGACCCTCCGTCACTGGGTTCAGCCTCGCATTATTCCGTCCAATGAGCTGTCAAATGCTTAGCGAACCAAGGCGGATTTTGGACCATCACCCAATGCCCGGCGTCTGGCTCGACGTGTAGCGGGACGGTCCAGCGGGCGGAAAACCGCTCGGCGACGGCCGTTTCAACGAACGGGTCTTTGTCGCCCCAGAGGACGAGGCCGCGGGGCGGGAGGTCCTGAAGCTCAGGCTCCCAATCGAGGGCGAAGTTCCGAGCCGAGCGATAGAGCCGCAGGATCGAGCGGCGCATATGGGGCGACCAGGCGGCCGCTTCTTCGGCGGCGACCTCGGCGGGAAAGCCCGCCTGGCGAAGGGACCGCTCCATCGCCGCGCGCGTCGTCACCGCCATGACCAGTTCGCCGACCACCGGCGTCCACCAGAGCTTCGCGAGGCGGTGGCCGCGATACACCGGATCGGGGACGGCGTCGCTGGCGACCCATGTGCGGATAAGGTCGGGCCGGAGGCTGGCGGCGCGCACGGCAAGGAGCGAGCCCCAGTCATGGCCGACAAGGTCCACCGGTCCGCCGCTCTCCTGTGCGACCCGCTCCAACTGGCCCACGAGCCAGGCGGCGTAATCGTCTTTCGTCGCGCCGAAATCGGCGGCCGCGGGGGCCGTGAAGCCGGGCAGGGCGGGACGGTGGACGTCCGCAGGGTCGAGCTCGAGCGCCGCAAGCAGCGGGTCCCACATCGCCGGCGTGTCCGGCACGCCATGGACGAAGACATAGGCCATTGCGGCTTAATCCGTCTCGCCGGCGAGCGCCCGCCGCCAGGCCTCGAACGCGGTCTCGTAATAGCGCGGATTGAACAGAACCCACTCGCCGAGGCTCTCGGGCACGGTGAAATCGGCGGCGCCTTCGGCGGGCGTTTCGCCCGCCTCGTAAGCGGCCCGCGCCGCGGCTTCGACATGGTCGAGGAGGGCGACATAGTTTTGGAGATCGCCCGCCTTGGCGACGTAGCCGTGGCCCGTGACGATCACTTGGTCCGGGTCGTCCAAGAGCTTTGCAACCGACGTGCGGAGCTTGGTCGGGATCGCGTCGACATAATTGTGGAAAAGCCCGCCCCAGACGAGGTCGCCTGCAAAGGTCACCGGCGCGTCGTCGACCCGGATGGCGAGGTCGCTGGGCGTATGCCCGCTGAGGGGGTCGAGCGTCAGCGTGCGGCCGCCGCCAAGGTCGAGCGCGACGGGCGCCGTTTCGTCGGTGAGGATCCGCGTCGGCAAGACCGGGCGAATGGCTGGCGCGGAGAAGGGCGTGCCTTCGAGGGGCCGGGCGGGCCCCGAATAGCGCTCCACGATCAGCTTACGGGTCGTCTCCGTCGCGATGATCTCGGGGCCCTCGGCCCCGCGCTGGAAGCCGGCGACGCCGCCGGAATGGTCCGCGTGGAAATGGGTTAGGATCACATCGGTCACCGGACGGCCGGTCAGTTCTTCGGCCTTTTGCGCGAGCCAAGCGGCGCCCGCGGGCTGGAAGAACGCGTCGATGGCCACAACCCGATCCGCGCCCGCCACAATGCCGCCATTGCAAAGCGTCGCAACAGCGGCCGGGTTGAACGCCCCGTCGCCGTCGAGCGGGGTGGAGACGGCGGCCCAGATCCTGTCTCCCAGCCGCTCGATCCGCGCAAAGGGCTCGGCGGCGACCACCTCTCCATAAGGCGCGCCGCCGCCGTTCTGGGCGCGGGCGCCCCGCGCGGTCGCGGCGAACGCCGCGGCGAAGCCCGCCCCGGAGAGGAGGGCGCGGCGGCTGGGGTGTGAGGCGATCATGGCGGCTCCTTGGGTCGGCGGGTCGCGGCGAGAGGGCATCAAACGCCTCGCCCGCGCAAGGCTTTCCGCTAAGGCGCCCTTTCGTTTGGCGCGATTTGCGGCCACGATCCCCGCCGCGCAAGACAATCCCCGGGAGGACACGCATGAAAACCAAGATCACCGAAATGTTCGGCATCGAGCACCCCATCATCCAGGGCGGCATGCACTATGTGGGCTTCGCAGAGATGGCGGCGGCCGTCTCGAACGCCGGCGGCCTTGGCATTATCACGGGCCTCACCCAGAAAACGCCGGAGGATCTCGCAAATGAGATCGCCCGCTGCAAAGACATGACCGACAAGCCGTTCGGGGTGAACATCACCTTCCTGCCGAGCCTGACCCCGCCGGACTATCCGGCGATCGTCAAAGCGGTGATCGACGGCGGGGTGACAGTGGTCGAAACCGCTGGCCGGAACCCCGAACAGGTGATGCCCGCGCTCAAAGACGCCGGCATCAAGGTGATCCACAAATGCACCTCCGTGCGCCACTCGCTGAAGGCCCAGAAGATCGGCTGCGACGCGGTCTCGGTCGACGGTTTCGAATGCGGCGGCCACCCGGGCGAAGACGATATCCCGAATATGATCCTTCTGCCGCGCGCCGCGGATGAGCTGGAGATCCCGTTTGTGGCTTCGGGCGGCATGGCCGACGCGCGCTCGCTGGTCGCCTCCCTCGCCATGGGCGCCGAGGGCATGAATATGGGCACGCGCTTCATCGCCACCAAAGAGGCGCCCGTGCATGAGAATGTGAAACAAGCGATCGTCGCCGCCTCGGAGCTCGACACGCGGCTTGTCATGCGCCCCTTGCGAAACACCGAGCGCGTTCTGAACAATGCCGCCGTAGAGAAGCTGCTCGAGAAAGAGCAAGCCCTCGGCGACAAGCTGACGATCCAAGACATCCTGCCGGAGGTGGCGGGCGTTTATCCCAAGATCATGATGGAAGGCGACATGGATGCGGGCGCCTGGTCCTGCGGGATGGTCGCCGGTCTCATCTACGACATCCCGACCTGCAAGGAACTGATCGACCGGATCATGAGCGAAGCCGAGGCGATCATCAAATCCCGCCTCCAAGGCATGATCGCCGGCGAGCTTGTAACGGCTTAACCCCCGACAAGCCCCGCGAACACCGTGCCCACGATGAGCGTGTAGATCAGGATCGAGACCGCGATGATGACGATCGGATAGTTGCTCGACACGGTGGAGCGGGCGAGCGTCACCGCCTGTTTGGCGAGCTCGGGCCAGGTGTAGGATACGAAGTCGCCCTGGGTCATGATCGAGACGAGGCGGCCGTCGGCGTCGACGATCGGCAGTCGCCGGAACCGATCGTTCGACATCATGCGCAGCCAGTCGACCAATTCGTCGTCCTCGCGGGCGGTGCGCACCTCGGCGGTCATGATCTCCTGGACCTTGGTCGTCGCCGGATCTCGCCCCTCGTTAACGAGCCGTCGCATAATGTCCCGCTCGGTGACGAGGCCCAGAACCTGGTCGTGATCGTCGACGACCACGACGGCGCCGTAATTCTTCTCAGACATCCGTTTGACGGCGTCGGAGACGACGTCGTCGGCGCGGCAGGTCATCGGCTTGGGCTTGGTTTTAAACTCGGGGCGGTCTTTGATCTTCATGTAGCGGTATCCGTTTATTGCCTAACGCCCAAGGACGTAGGGCGGATCCGCTCGGCGTCATGTTTTCCGCGCCGCCTCGGCCGCGCCCTTCCGCGCGAGGGCGTCGGCGCGCTCGTTTCCCTCGTCGCCGGCGTGGCCCTTCACCCACTTCCAGACGACCTCGTGGGCGGTGCATGCCGCGTCGAGCCTTCGCCAGAGGTCTTGGTTCTTCACCGGCTTCTTGGCCGCGGTCTTCCAACCGTTCCGCTTCCAGCCATGGATCCACTTGGTTAGCCCGTCTTTCACATAGGTGGAGTCGGTGTGAAGGGTGACTTTCGACCCGGCATTGACGGCCTCGAGCGCCACGATCGCGGCCAGAAGCTCCATGCGATTGTTCGTGGTCGCAGCCTCGCCGCCATAAAGCTCTTTCTCATGGCCGCCGGATTTCAGCAGGGCGCCCCAGCCCCCGGGGCCGGGATTGCCGCTGCAGGCGCCATCGGTCCAAATTTCGACAGGTTTCGACATCGGCGTCGGTTGCGCGGCTTTCGGGCCGGCGTCAAGCGGCGCGCGACGAGGGTCCTGGCGGAAAAGGCAAGCGGCGGCGTCGATCTATCGGCATAAGATGTTGATCCACCGAACAAGAACCGGGGAGACGCCGGGATGCCTCACGATAATTTCGAGAGTCGACGGCAAACTTGCTCAAGGCGCCTCAGGCGCAAATGAAATCGGAACCGCTGCTCCTAGCGCATTTTGAGTGGTCTTCGACTCACGCAAGAAGCGCTAGGTTTTTGTTTTGGCGCATTTTTTAATCGCCGAACCGGTGTCCACTTCGGCTCAAAATGCGCTAGCCTTGGTCTGATAGAAATCCCGCGCTGAAAGCGTTCAATGTCAGGCTCGGTCTCCGTTTGAGTGGTCTCGCCGATTGCCCGACTTAGCTGTGCGAGGCCGCAGGCTCAGCGCTTCGGGACGCCGCTTTTCTCGAGGCGCCAGCGGAGGGTGTCGATCCGGTCCTGTCCGAAGAAGGGCTCGCCATTGA
>CAYYNG010000185.1:0-4717 GCA_964472435.1 uncultured Hyphomonadaceae bacterium
AGATCCCGTCGTCACAGGATCCGACATCGCAACGGCGAGCCAGGGCTTCGATTCCCGAGACAATTCGCCGGCGGTGGATTTTCGGTTGAACGGCGCGGGCGCCCGCCGGTTCGGCGACGCAACGGCCGCGAACGTCCGGGAACGGTTTGCGATCGTGCTTGATGGAAACGTCATGTCTGCGCCGCAAATCCGCGAGCCCATCTACCAAGGCCAGGTTCAAATCACGGGCAGCTTCTCGATTGAAGAAGCGCGCGACCTTGCAGCGATCATCGAGGCTGGCGAACTGCCCGCCAAGCTCGACTTCATTGAGGAGCGCACCGTAGGGCCCGGGCTCGGCGCGGATTCGATCCGGGCCGGCGCCACGGCCTCGATCATCGGGCTCGTCCTGGTCGCGGTTTTCATGATTATCGCCTACGGGCTTTTCGGCGGGTTCGCGGTTGGCTCGCTCGTTGCGAACATCATCCTGATCCTCGGCGCGCTTTCGGGCTTCGGCGCAACGCTCACGCTGCCAGGCATCGCCGGAATCATCCTTACGGTGGGCATGGCGGTCGACGCCAATGTGCTCGTTTTCGAACGGATCCGGGAAGAGTATCGTGCGGGTCGATCCCCTCTCACGGCGGTGCAGGCGGGCTATGAGCGGGCGCTCTCGACCATTCTCGACGCCAATATCACCACCTTTCTCGCCGCGGCGATCCTCTATTTGCTAGGCTCGGGCCCGGTGAAAGGGTTCGCGGTGACCCTCGCCATCGGTATTCTGACGTCGGTGTTCACCGCGTTTGTCGTCACTCGGTGGTTCACGTCGATGTGGCTGCGCCGCTTTCGGCCGAAGAAGCTGGCGTTTTAGGAGCGCAAGGATGCTGCTCAGATACCTGCCCAAGAAGATGGACGTTCCGTTCATGTCGGCGCGATGGCCGGCCTTTGCGTTGTCTGCGGCGCTATTGATCGCGTCGATTGTGCTCGTGTCGATCCGTGGGCTGAATTTCGGGATCGATTTCGCCGGCGGGTCGGTGATCGAGATCACCCAGCCCGAAGACGCTGGGGTCGCCGAGGTCAGAAGCGCGCTTGGCGGCCTCGATTTGGGGGACATCCAGATCAACGCCGCGCGGGGCACAGGCGTGGACGCCTCCACCGTCATCGTTATTCGCGTTCGCACCCAGCCGGCGACCGAGGCGCTGACGGCTGAAGAGGCGCAGCAAGCGGCGACAGACCTGGTCGAGAACACGCTTGCGAACGCCTTCGGCGAAATCGATGTCCGGTCTCGATCGTCTGTCGGGCCGAAGGTTTCGGGCGAGCTCTTGCAGGCGGGCGTCACCGCGCTCGTCGTCGCGTTGGCCTTGATGCTGGCGTATATCTGGTTCCGGTTCGAATGGCAGTTCTCCCTCGGCGCCGTGGCGGCGCTCACGCACGACGTCGTCCTGACCATCGGCGTGTTTTCGGCCCTGCAGCTCGAGTTCAACCTGTCCACTGTGGCCGCGCTCCTGACGATCATCGGCTATTCGATGAATGACACGGTGGTCGTCTTCGACCGGGTGCGCGAGGAGATGCGGCGCTACAAGAAGCTCCCGCTCGGCAAGGTCGTCGATATCGCCCTGAATGGCACGCTGTCGCGCACCTTGATCACATCCGGCACGACGCTGCTGGCGCTGCTCGCGATCTTCTTCTTGGGCGGCCCGGTCCTGCGGGGCATGTCGTTCGCATTGATCTGGGGCGTCCTGGTCGGGACCTATTCGTCAATCTTCATCGCCTCGTCGATCTTGCTGACGATCGGGATCTCGCGCGAGCCGAGAAAGGTCGAAGACGCCCCGGGGTTCCAGAGCGCGCCTTGAGAGATCCCCGGCTAGTCTTCGGCTGCCCGGCGATAGCTGAACGGCCGATCGCCGCGATCGAGGGATAGGTAGCGGTCCCGCAACCGGGTTTGGCGGCTCTCCAGCGATTGAAGGGCGCCGCCGATGATGACCGCGTCCGCGTTGGTCGTCACCTCCAGGGGGTCGCCGTCCCACACAACGATATCGGCGATGGCGCCGCGTTCGATCACGCCTTCGCCGGATAGGCCGAAAATCTCCGCTGGGACGGACGTGATGGCCGCAACGGCTGCGTCATGGTCGACGCCGTTCGCCACCGCATTGCCGGCGACTTGCCGGGCGAGGTGGGCTTGGTGCGCGTTATCGCCGAGGTGTGCGAACGCGGTTTCGACGCCCGCCTCGATAAGCCGCGCGGCGTTTTCACCCGTGGCCCCCAGTTGCGCAAAGGTCGCTGGGAGGTTCGAGAACGGATCGATTATAACGGGGATGTCTGCGTCGGCGAGCGCGTCCGCCACGATCCAGCCTTCGTCGGCCCCAAGGATCGCGAGGTCGAGGGCGGGGTTTTCTTCTTTGAAGGCGACGATCCGCAGGAGATCGCTGGCGCGATGCGCCTCGATCAGGATGAGCTGATCGCCTGTCGCGGCCGATCGCAGCGCCTGGGCGTCGTAACGGGTGAGCACGTCGCCGCCATTGCTTGTCAAATAGCGCGCCGGGGACCGTGAGTCGGCGAGTGCAGCTTCAAACTGCGCCCAGGCGGCGGGCCGCGATCCCCCCGCGAGCCCCGCGCCGGTTTCACCGAGGCTCACCAACAGGAAAGCGTTGCTCGCCAGGACCGAATCGGGCGCGCCCGAGGCGCTGGCGATAAAGCCTTGGCCGGCGAAGATCTTACTCGACGGCGCCGGTGCGACGGCGAGGCGCGTGACCCCTTCGATCCGCTGCACGGCAAGGGATGTGCTGGCCGGGTTGAAGGCGTCTTCCGCGTCCAAAGCGACCGAGAAAGGGGAGTCGGCCGCAACCGCGTCGTTGCTTGCGTCCTCGGCGGAGATCTCAACGATCCCGACACGGGTGAAGGGCGCGAAAACGCCGGGCGTAACCCAACCGCCGTTCGCATCGATCACTTGCGCGCCGTCTGGGGCCTCCGTGTCCGCCCCGCCGACGGCGGAGATCTGATCCTCCTCGATTACGACAACGCCGCCCTCGATCGTGCCGGCCTCGGTTCCCGTCCAGATGCGGGCGTTCGTGACGACGATCGTATCGGCGAGGCCCGGAGCGGCGATGAGCGCCGATACCGCAGCCGAGCCGAGCCATTTCCGGATCATTTGCGGTCTCCTTCGCCTGGCTGGCCAAGTTCGAAATCGCTGACTGGGCTAAGCAAAGGATTGGTCCGGTCGAACACGAGCGCGCCGTCGACAAAGACCTGCTCGGCCTGCGCATAGACGCTGAACGGGTCGGCGGACCAGATCACGAGGTCGGCGGCTTTGCCGGCTTCCAGAGATCCGGTCTCTTCAAAGATCCCAAGCGCTTTAGCGGGGTTCGACGAGACCCAGGTCCAAGCGGCTTCTTTCGAAATATCGATGCCAGCTTTGAGCCCGTCCGCCCAGGCCTTCGCTGTCTCTTGGTTAAGCCGCTGAATGCCGATGTCGCTGTCGGAATGGGTGACGGCGCAACCGCCGGCCTGGTGGACCAGAGGCAAGTTCACCCGGACCGAGTCATAGGCCTCCATCTTGAAGCCCCACCAGTCCGCCCAAATCGCCGAGCAGACGTCGGCTTCAGCCAGGAGGTCTGCGATTTTGTAAGCCTCGACCGCATGATGAAAGGCGCTGACGGTATAGCCGAATTCCTCCGCCATATCGAGAATCTGGGCCATTTCGTCGGCGCGGTAGCAGTGTTGATGCACGAGGATATCGCCGTTAAGGGCGCCGACCAGCGTGTCGAGCTCGAGGTCCCGCGCCGGCGGTTCGCCGCCATTTTCGGAATAGGCGTCCCATTTACGCCGGTATTCGACGGCCTTCGCCCAGGTCGATCGGTAGCCCGCCATGTTACCCATGCGTGAATAGGGCGCGCCGCCGGGAAAGGTCCCAGCGCCATAGCCGTACACGCGCTTGGGGTTCTCCCCGCACGCCATCTTCAGAGAATAGGGCGCGTCCGGAAACTTCATGTCTTGGACAGTTCGGCCATACACGTTCTTCAACGTGACGCCGCGTCCGCCGAAGAGGTTCGCCGATCCCGGCAGGACGTGAAGCGTAGTGACCCCTCCCGCGAGGGCGCGGCTGAAGCCGGGATCTTGCGGCCAGACGCCGTGTTCGGCCCACACCTCCGCCGTGACGGGCGCCGAAATCTCATTGCCGTCCTGGTGGGCGGAGACGCCGGGGGAGGGGTAGACGCCAAGATGGCTGTGGGCGTCGATTATGCCGGGGGTCACCCATTTGCCCGCTGCATCGACCACCTCGACCCCGTCCGGCGCCTCGATCTCTTCGGCGACGTCGGTGATCCGGCCATTGCGAATAAGGACGTCTCCGCCCTCGATCAGGCCCCCGACGCCGTCGAACACCGTCGCATCCTTGATGAGCCGATCGATCGACGGCAGCGCTTCGTAAGTGGAGGGATAGGGATCGCGGTTAAAGGAGATCCGCTCGCCATCGTCAGTTGTGTCTGAGGCTGGTCCGCCGCAAGCGGCGAAGCCGGCCGCCGCCATGATCGCTATCGCCTTCAGTCGCTCCACATCGCACCCCAAAACCTTGTCTTTCAGACGTTTTGGACACGCAAAAGGCGCGTTGGCAAGCGCTAGATGTCGAGATCCTCGGCGAACTGCGCGTTTTCCTGGATAAAGCGGAAGCGAAGCTCGGCTTTCTTACCCATCAACGTCTCGATGAGCTCAGCCGGCTTGGTTTCGGGCATCTCGTCGAAACTGTCGG
>CAYYNG010000186.1:0-4706 GCA_964472435.1 uncultured Hyphomonadaceae bacterium
CAGGCGCCCGGGGAGCAGCATCCATACGTCGTGGACCGGCGGGCCTACCGCCAGGTCGTCGAAATCGATGACGTAGAAGCACTCGCCCGGCCGGTAGATAAGGTTCTGAAAGTGCAGGTCGCCGTGGATGCGGCTCAGCTCGACCTCAGCCAGCGCATCTTCCCCCGCCTGACGCAGCTCGACATAGCGGCCCGTGTGGAACTCGCAGATATCCGCGCCAAGGGATTTCGCGGCATGGAGCTGAACGGGGTCCGGCTCGATAAAGAGCGAAACACGAGAGCCGTTCGCCTGCAGCTCCCGGATCAGAGGGGCGAGCTTGTTGTGCTCTCGCCCGGCGTTGAGGCCGCCCTCCGTGGTCCGCTCTTCCCGCTTCTCCGGCACGAACATCGCCGTTTCGGGTTTGAAGCCCATGGCGATGACGTGCATTTCCTCCGTCGCCGCCATCTCCATATTGATCGGCAAGTGCGTCGCCGCGCGGATCGCTTCAAGATCGGGGTCGAGAATGTGGCGACGGTCTTCTCGAAGGTGGAAGGTGAGCCCGTCGGCGCCGGCGGCCGTGGCGATCGCCGCCGCCCGCGCCGGATCCGGGTGCGGGCCGCCGCGGGCGTTCCGAATGGTCGCCACATGGTCGATGTTCACGCCCAAGCGGATACGGCGGCTCATGCGAGCCCCCGGCTGCCGGGTTTCACCGGCTCCAGCGCTTTAAGGTCGTCGGGGATCTCGTCCGGCGCATAATCTGGGAAATCGACCTCGGCGAGCGCGACGAGCCGCGTGCCGACATCCGCCCGGCCGCCGGACCGGTCGATGATACAGGCGCCGCCGACCACCTCGCCGTGCAGCTTTTTCAGCGCCTGGACGGTCTCGCGGAAAGAAAGGCCCGTCGAAACGATATCCTCCACGATCAGAACGCGTTCGCCGGGCTTGATTTCAAAGTTCCGCCGAAATTGCAGCTCGCCATCGACCCGTTCGGCGAAGAGCGCCCGCGCATCGAGATGACGCGCTGTCTCATAGCCTGGAATGATCCCGCCGACGGCGGGTCCCGCCACAACGTCCACGTCGCCAAACTCGGCGCGGACCCGGTCAGCCAGGGCCCGACAGAGTTTCTCCGAGGCCGAGGGATGGGAGAAGACAAGCGCCTTTTGCAGGAAGACGGGGCTGCGCCGGCCCGAGGAGAGGATGAAATGCCCCTCCAAAAGCGCGCCGACCGCTCGGAATTCGTCGAGCACCTCGTCCCGGTTCATGGCTTAAGTCTCCAACAAGCGTTCGGCGCGGTCCACGACCGCAAGCGTGCGTAACGCCGCTAAGATCTGCGTCAACCGACGCGAGTCCTCGACCTCGATATCGAACGTCAAATCAATGATTTGCTCGTTCCGCTCGCCGGTGGCGACCCGGGTGATGTTTCCGTTCGCCTGGCTGACCGCCGAACAAAGCGTTGCGAGGACGCCCTTTTTGTTGATCGCTGAGACGAGGATCCGCCCGACGGCCACCGCCCCCGTCTCGGCCAGCTTTGTCCAGCTTAAGTCCACCCAACGGTCCGGCGTGTCGTCGAATTCCGCGAGCCGCGGACAATCGATCGTGTGGACCACGAGGCCGCGCTCGGGCTCCCGAAGGCCGATGATCCGATCGCCCGGCAGCGGCGAACAGCACCGGCCGAGATGCAGGGTGACGCCGGGCGTCAGATCCTCGCCGGCGATCAGGAGCGGGGCGTGGGCGCTGTCGAACGGCGTTTTACCGCCCGGCGCGGCGGGTTCGATGGAGTGGCCCGGAAACGCGATGTTCAAGACCTCGTCGGTGGAGATGCGTCCCCGGCCGATCGCGGCGTGCAGATCGGCGGGCTCGCTATAGCCGGCGTTGGCGGCGACCTCCCGCAGATCGACCTCCACAGGATCGATGCCCCCCCGGCGCAGGGCGTGCTCCCAAACGCTGCGGCCGAGATTGGCGAATTCCGCCGCCTCGCGCGAGCGCACGAGCTTTCGGATCGCCGAGCGGGCCCGGCCGGTGATGGTGAGCGCCTCCCAGCCCGCCACCGGCGCCGGCGTTTTGGCGCGCAACACCTCGACAACGTCGCCGTTTTCCAAGGGCGTGCGCAAACGCCGCGTCTCGCCATTGATCTTCACCCCCACGCATGTGTCGCCGATCGCGGTGTGGACCGCATAGGCGAAATCGAGCGGCATGGCGCCGCTTGGCAAGACCACGAGCCGCCCCTTGGGCGTGAAGGTGAACACGTGGTCTTGATACATTTCGAGCTTGGCGTGCTCATAGAACTCCTCGGGATCGGCCCCGTCGGCGAGCAGTTCGGCGAAGGCTTTCAGGGAGGCTTCCGCGTCGAGGCCCGCGGCTTTCGCCGCATCGGAATCGAACCCATAGTTCATGTTCTTGTATCGCCAGTGGGCGGCGACGCCCCGCTCGGCCGTGTCGTGCATCTCCTCGGTGCGGATCTGCAGCTCGACGCGGCGATTGCCCGCCCCGCGCACCGTGGTGTGGAGGCACCGATACCCGTTCGGCTTCGGCGTTGAGATATAATCGCGGAACCGGTCGGCGAGGCAGGCCCAGGTGGTGTGGATCGCGCCAAGCGCTTTGTAGCAGTCGTCCACGTCCCGAACGATGATTCGAAAGGCGAAGATATCGGCCACGTCGTGGAAGGAGATCGATTTCCGCTCGAGCTTCCGCCAAATCGAATACGGCTGCTTCTTCCGCCCCACGGTTCGGCAGGCGACGCCGGTCTCCGCCATCAGCGCATCGAGATTGTTTTTGATGCGCGCGATATCGTCGGCGTTTCGGTCCGACAGGTCCTGGAGCCGGTCGATGATCGCCTCGCGTGCGGTGGGATTGATCTCGCGGAACGCGATGTCTTCGAGTTCGGAAGCGATGTTGTAAACGCCGATCCGGCGGGCGAGCGGGGCGTAGATCTCCATCGTCTCCCGCGCGATCCGCTCGCGTTTGTGCGGTTTTTCGATGAAGTGGATCGTCCGCATATTGTGGAGGCGGTCGGCTAACTTCACCAAAAGGACGCGAATGTCGTTCGTGCTGGCGAGGATGAACTTCTGGAAGTTCTCGGCCTGCTTCGTAGCTTCCGACTGATACTCGATGCGCGTGAGCTTGGTCACGCCGTTGACAAGTTCGGCCACGCCCGCGCCGAACAGGCTCTCGATCTCCGGCAGGCTGGCGTCGGTGTCTTCCACCGTATCGTGCAAGAGGCCGGCGACGATCGTGTCTTCGTCGAGCTTCAGCTCCGCCAGCAGCCCGGCGACGGAAACCGGATGGGAGAAATACGGATCGCCCGAGGCCCGGGTCTGTTCGCCATGTTTCAGCATCGCGAAGACGTAAGCGGCGTTGATCAGGCGCTCGTTAAGCTTTGGATGGTAGGCGCGGATCCGGTCGACCAGTTCATATTGGCGCAAATAACCGGCGCGGCCGCCGTTCGATTGCGCCGCCGATGGCAGAGGTCCGTTCGGGGTTCCGTCCATCCGGCCCCGGCCGCTCTAGTAGCGGTCTTCCCGGCCGGCTTCGAGTTCAGCCTGGTAGGCGCGCATGACGTCGTCTTCGGTGGCGACCGGCGCAGCGGCGAGGGCGCGGGCGTCCTCTTCGCGTTCGGCCTCTTCCTGCGGACGCACCTCTTGAAGGTTCGACACGAAGGATTCGGTCACGAGCTTCAAGTCGACCGACGATTCAGCGACTTCGCGCAGGGCCACGACGGGATCCTTGTCGCGGTCGCGATCCACGGTCAGCGGGGAGCCCTGGCGTATCATTCGCGCCCGGTGGGCGGCGAGCAGCACGAGCTGGAAGCGATTAGGGACTTTTTCGACGCAGTCTTCGACGGTGACGCGAGCCATTAATGTCAGTTCTCCAGTAAGCCGCCCTTCATAAAGGCCACGCCGCGCCGCCGCAACCCGCATGTTGCGCTGCAGGGCGCCCTTCGCTACGGGACGGATCATCTGAGAACGGTCGAATTTGATTCGAGATCACCAGGAGACACTATGGCGTTTTACAAGGACGAACGCATCGCCCTGTTCATCGACGGCGCAAACCTCTACTCCGCAGCGAAGGCGCTGGGCCTCGAAATCGATTACCGCAAATTGCTGAAGGAGTTTCAGAGCAAGGGCCGCTTGCTGCGGGCGAGCTATTACACGGCGCTCCTTGAGAACGAGGACTATTCGCCCCTCAAGCCCCTCGTCGATTGGCTGAATTATAACGGCTATAATGTCGTGACGAAATCCGCGCGCGAGTTCACCGACCGCGAGGGCCGTCGTCGCGTCCGCGGGAACATGGATGTCGAACTCACAGTCGACCTCCTGAACACCGCTGCGCATGTCGACCATGTCATCCTCTTCTCCGGCGACGGCGACTTCCGCCGCCTTGTCGAAGCGGTGAAGGCGAAAGGCGTGCGCGTCAGCGTCGTCTCCACGGTGAAGACCCAGCCGGCGATGATCGCCGACGAGCTGAGGCGCGAAGCGGACGCCTTCATCGATCTCGACGACCTCGCCGACGCGATCGCGCGCCCGCGGCGCGAACCGGGCGACGACGAGGACCGATGACGCCCGCGGAAGCGCCGAGGGATTGCCGCCGCTGCTCGCGGCTCGCGGCGTTTCGAGATGCGTCCACGGCGGCGAACCCCGATTGGTTCAACGGCGCCGTCCCCTCCTTCGGCGATCCCGGCGCCCGGCTGTTGATCGTGGGTCTTGCGCCGGGCCTGCGCGGCGCGAACC
>CAYYNG010000187.1:0-4687 GCA_964472435.1 uncultured Hyphomonadaceae bacterium
GGCCGGAGTATGAAGAGATGATCGCCCTGGAGCGCGCGCCCGATTGGCTCAGCTAACCGATATTCCGGGACTGGATCGACGGATCCGGATCACCCAGGCGCGCCTCGGCCTTTTGCGGGCCGCTGGGGCGTTCTGGCCGCTGGGGCTTCTGGCGACCGTGTTCCTCGCCGCCGCGCTCCTCGGCCTTTTCGACCGCATGCCCGCGGGCGCCGCAGCGATCGCAACCCTTGTCTTCCTTGTCGGCGGCGCAGCGCTCGCCCTGATCGGCCGGCGGCGGTTCGCCCCCCCGACCCGGGCGGAGGCCGTCGATCGGCTCGATCGCCAGTCCGACGCCCGCCCGCTCTTCTCCCTGCCCGACCGGCCCGCCGATCCATCCCCTGCGGCACAAGGTCTGTGGCGTGCGCATCTCGACCGCCTCGCCGACGCCGCCGCAGCCCTGCGTCCGCCCTCCATGGCGGCGGCCTGGCGCGGGGTCGATCCCTACAACGTCCGCTATGCGGCGCCCGCCCTTTTGGTGGGTGCGGCGATCGTCGCCGGGGCCGACGGGCCGGGGCGTCTCGCCCGGGCGCTGTCGCCCGATTACGGCGCCTTGATGGGCGCGGAGGACCTTCGGATCGACGCCTGGCTGACCCCGCCGGACTATAGCGGCAAAGCGCCGGCGTTTTTGACCGCCGACACCGACGAGCTAGAGGCGCCGAGCGGATCGGAGGTGACGATCCGCGTGCAGGCGAGGTCGGCGCCGCGCTTGGTGCTCGACACGCCGAGCGGCCGATCGCGGGTCAAGTTCGAGGCGACGCCCGACGGCGCGTTCGAGACCAAAACCGTCATCACCGGCGACACCGACCTTTCCGTGAATTGGTGGGGCGCCCGCGCGGGTTGGCGCATCCTGGCGACGCCGGACGCGCCGCCCGCCGTCGTCTTCACTGAGCCGCCCGCGCTCGGCGAGAACGACGCGACCGCCTTCGGCTGGTCGGCCGGCGACGATTACGGGCTCGAGCGGCTGTCCCTCGTACTCAGCCTGGCTGAGCCCAACCCCGCCGCACCCGACGAGACCCATGAACAGACCCTTGAGCTGCCGGGGCTGCGCCCAAAATCGGCCGAAGCGGAGGTGGCGATCGATCTGACCCGCCATCGCTGGGCCGGGCTGGAGGTGAAGGCCTGGCTGCGGGTCGAGGACGGCGCCGGCCAGATCGGGGAAAGCAAGGCGCAAACCTTCAGGCTGCCCGAGAAACTCTTTCTCCAACCCCTGGCCAAGGCCGCCCAGGAAGTCCGCGTCACAATTCTCCGCGAGCCGCGGAGCTATGACGATGCGCCGCCCAATCCGCTCGCCGTCGCGTCGCCGAGCGCGGCCGGCGACCGCCTGAACACGGCTCCCTTCAGCCGCCTCGACCTTGCGCCGCCGGATGTGCGTCTCGCCGCTTTGATGCTGGATGCGATCACCTATGAGGCGCCGCGCTTCTTTAACGATTACGGTCTTTTTCTGGGCCTGCGCACGTCCCGCGGCGTGCTGGCCGCCGCAAGCGACAAGGCCGAAGCCGACAGCGTCGAGCCCATCCTCTGGGCCGTCGCATTGAAAGCCGAATACGGCAGCTCGGCCGACGCGCTGGCAAGGCTTTTGGCGGCGAAACAGGCTCTCGAGCGCGCGCTGCGCGACGGCGCCAGCGAGGAGGAGATCCGCCGTCTGACCGACGCCTTCCGTCAAGCGGCCGAAAACTACGTCCAGGCCCGGCTCGCCGAAGCATTGATCAACGGCCTGCCCGAAGGCCGCCAGCCGGGCCAAGACGACGCCCTGGGCGGAGCCGGTGGCGGCTTCGGCGGCCAAGACCTCGACGACATGCTGACCGCGCTCGAGGAGCTGTCGGAGACGGGGGCGACCGACCAGGCGCGTCAGCTCCTCTCGGACATCACGAACCTTCTCGAGAATCTTGAATTCCAACAAGGCGGCCAAGGCGGCGAGGGGGGATTCGCGCTGCCCGGCGGCGGCGAAGGCGAAGAGGCCGACGACGCGCCGGCGGCCGAACAGGAGCTGTCGGAGACGCTGGAAGAGCTGTCGGAGCTTTTGCGCGAACAGCGCGAACTTAACGACGACACGCTTGAGTCAAGCCGACGCGGACCGGGCGCGGAGCCCCTGCCCGGCCTGGACGGCGAAAGCCTTGCGCGCCGCCAGGAGCAGCTTCGCGACTTGCTGGAAGGCCTCGCCCAGGGCGAGCGGCCCGGCGCCGGCGACCCTTCGCGCGAGGGTGAAGAGGGCGCGGGCGCCGGTGAAGAAGGCGAGGAGCGGGCCGGCCTCGGCGGCGGGCGTTGGCTCGACGAAGACGATCTGGAGCGGATCCTGCGCTCGCAGGACGAGGCCGCCGGCGCCCTGCGAAACGGTCAAAACCGCCGCGCCGAGGCGAACCAGCAAAGAGCCACGAGCGAGCTGCGGGACCTGGCCGGCCAACTCGCCGAAGCGCTGGATCAGCTTCGGTCCGAACGGTTGGGCGAAGACGGCTCGGGAGGCGACGAGCGCGATCCGTTCGGTCGCCCGCTCGGCGGCGGCGCTGGAAACGTCGAGGTGCCCGACGAGGCCGAAAGGCGGCGGGCCCAGGATATTCTCAACGAGCTGCGCCGGCGCTTGGAAGACGCCGAAAACGCCGACGAACGCGATTATCTTGAGCGACTGCTGGACCGGTTCTAAAGCAAGTTCGGAGCAAACGGACTCGTTTGCGAACGGATGCTTGCGCTAACTCAAGGACCTAAAGCGACGGTCTGGAGTGGAACGAAAGCCCGACGCTTGAACGCAGAGCGGCGCTAATCCAGCGCGCCGACGAACGGCAAGCCGCGATAGAGGCCGCGATCGTCCATGCCGTAGCCGACAAGGAACCGGTCCGGCGCATCAAACGCCCATTCATCGAGGCCCGCCGCCGGGGCCTTCGGCTTCCGCGCGAGGGCGCAGGTGATCACCTCCCGCGCGCCTTTCGCCAAGAGATGCGCTTTGGCGAAGGCGATCGTGCGTCCGGAATCGTAGACATCGTCTACGATCAGCGCGCCGCGACCGGCGACAGGGCGCTGCAGATCCGCCCGAACAACGACCCGTCCCGAGCTTTCCCGCGCATCGCGATAGCTTTCAAGCCAAAGCGCATCGAGAACGGGGTGCACCCCGCGGCGGGCGAGCGCCTTCATCAAATCGCTGGTGAACGGGGTCGCTCCGATAAGGATGTTGATCGCGGTCCAATCCCCGGCGAGACGGCCGGCCAAGCGATCGGCCAGGGCGTCGATGCGGGCCATGAGATCGGCTTCGCCCAGAACCTCGGCGATGCGCGGCGGCTCCGTCATCCGTCTTCGGCCGGCGGCGCCTCCGCCCCCGAAAGATCCTCCTCCACCGCCGAAATCGCGTCCGGCTCGGCGACCCCGGGGGCGGCGTCGACCCGGGCCGCGGAGGGGTTGGACGAGGACGCGCCATCGGCGCCGACAAAAGCGAATTCAAGCTCGAACGCTTCGAGCGGCGGGCTTTCCAGTATCGCCTCGAACATACCGCGGGCGCCGGGCGTCAAGACATCGGGCGTAATCGGCGCTGTGAAGTAATCCACCTCCCGCCCGGTCTCGTCGAGAAGGCCGATCCGCACCCCGGTCGCGGCCCGCGGCGTTCGCGTGACATTCTCCACCTCGCCGGAGACCCGGAGGATCGGCGTGGTGCCGTCGAACGTGCGGGAGAAATTCCGGCTGACGAAATCAAGGCCGAACCGGTTCACCTCGAGACCCACGCGTTGATAGGCCGTCGCCGACTGCGGCCAATAAACGGCGATGTCGTTTCGAAACAGAACCGCCGCCGCGCCGAGCGCGAAGAACGCCGCCCCCGTTGCCAGCCAAGATGCGCCCGCAGCGGTGCGGCTCAACCGCCGGCGCCGGGCGCGGACCTGGTCGCGATAGGCGTGGTGGGCGCCGATGGCCGGGCCGCCGCGGGGCCGGTCGAGGCCTTCCGGATCGACATGCCAGGAATGATCGCAGGCCGCGCATTTCACCGTCCGCCCGGACTCGCCGATGGTCGCGTCGTCGGCGTAATACTGCGTGCCGCAGGAAGGACAGGTCAGGATCATGCCGAAACTAAGTCACACTTCTCAGGAATAGTCGAACCCGCAAATCAGCTTTAAGACGGACCTATGAGCCGCCTCAAGTCCGATATTTTCAGCGACGCGTCCGTGCGGCTTAGCGGCGTCGGCCTTCGCTACGACACCGCCGAAGACGTGCTGATCGATCTCGACTTTGAGCTGAAGCCAGGTTCGTTCACCTTTCTCACAGGCCCCTCCGGCGCAGGCAAGACGACGCTGTTGAAGCTTATCTATCTCGCTTTGAAGCCGACGCGCGGGGAGGTCCACCTTTTCGGGCGTCGAACCGCGGCGCTGAGCCGCAATCAATTGTCGGCGGTTCGCCGGCGCATCGGCATGGTGTTTCAGGAGTTTCGCCTGCTCGACCATTTGTCCGCCTATGAGAACGC
This sequence comes from uncultured Hyphomonadaceae bacterium, assembly GCA_964472435.1. Classification (GTDB taxonomy): domain Bacteria; phylum Pseudomonadota; class Alphaproteobacteria; order Caulobacterales; family Hyphomonadaceae; genus CAYYNG01. The sequence goes on from CAYYNG010000187.1 coordinate 4,475, forward strand.
CGCCCTTCCGCTTCGGGTGATCGGCCGTAAGGAATCCGCCTATCGCGACGACGTGATCGAGCTCTTAAAGTGGGTCGGCCTCGGCCACCGGCTCCACGCGCCGCCGGAGACCCTGTCGGGGGGCGAGCAGCAGCGCGTCGCCATCGCCCGTGCTCTGGTGGGCAAGCCCGATTTGTTGATCGCCGACGAGCCGACGGGGAATGTCGATCCGGA
>CAYYNG010000188.1:0-4672 GCA_964472435.1 uncultured Hyphomonadaceae bacterium
CACGAGATTGCCCTCCGCGGCCCCCTCGAGGACCCGGCCCTCGGCGTCGACCAAGGCGGGCGTCACGCCGAAAAAGGGATGGCTCGCCGCGCCCGGCTTCATGTCCGTTGCACCGGGCAGCGGGACCATCATGCAAGCGCCGGTCTCGGTCTGCCACCAGGTGTCGACGATGGGGCACCGCCCCTCGCCCACCGTGTGGAAATACCATTCCCAGGCTTCCGGATTGATGGGTTCGCCCACGGTGCCCAGGAGCCGGATGGACGACCGGTCCGTCGCCGTCACCGGCCCCTCCCCTTCGCGCATCAGGGCCCGTATCGCCGTCGGCGCGGTGTAGAAGATCGTCACCTTGTGCTTGTCGCAGACCTGCCAGAACCGGCGGGCGTCGGGATAGGTCGGCACGCCCTCGAACATCAGGCTGGTCGCGCCGTTCGCAAGGGGCCCGTAGACGATGTAACTGTGGCCCGTCACCCATCCCACGTCGGCCGAACACCAATAGACATCGTCTTCCTTGAGATCGAAGACGTATTCATGGGTCATCGAGGCCCACACCAGGTATCCTCCGGTCGTGTGGAGAACGCCTTTCGGCTTTCCGGTGGAGCCCGAGGTGTAGAGGATGAAGAGCGGGTCTTCGGCGTTCATCGGCTCGGGCGGGCAGACCGGAGAAGCGTCGGCGCCGAGCTCGTGCAGCCAGTGGTCCCGTCCCGGCTCCATTTCAACCTCGCCCCCCGTCCGCCGGACAACCAGAACGCCGTCCACGCCGCCCGCGATGTCCACCGCCCGATCGACATTGCTTTTCAATGGAATGACGCGCCCGCCGCGCACGCCCTCGTCGGCCGTAATGACGAAGCGGCTCTCGCAATCGGTGATGCGGCCCGCGAGCGCTTCTGGGCTGAACCCGCCGAAGACGACCGAATGGACAGCCCCAAGGCGCGCGCAGGCCAGCATGGCGTAGGCCGCCTCAAGTATCATCGGCATGTAGATGGTGATCCGGTCGCCCTTTTGAACGCCCATCGCCTTGAGCGTGTTGGCGAATTTGCAGACCGCACGGTGGAGCTGGCGATAGGTGAGGGTGTAGCTGTCGTCCGGATCGTCGCCTTCCCAAATCAGCGCGGCCTTGTCGCCGCGGGTGTCGAGATGCCGATCGAGGCAGTTGGCGCAGACATTCAGGACGCCGTCTTCGAACCAGCGGATCTGAAAATCGCCAAGCTCGAAGCTCGTATTCCGTACCCTGGTGTAGGGCGTCATCCAGTCCAGGCGCCGCCCTTGCTCGCGCCAGAACGCCTCGGGGTCGGAGATCGAGCGGGCGTAGAGTTCGCGATACCGCTCGGGCGACAGATTGGCCCGCGCCGCGAAGCCGGCCGGGACGGGGTAAACCGTTTCGTCCGCCATTTCGGTGTCCTCCCCTGGTTGGACCGTGTTTGTCCGGAAAAGAAAGGCACACGGCGAGCCGGTTGTGAACCGTCGCTCAGCGGTCGGGGGTCTCCTCCTTTTGCCGCCGCAATCGCCGCCAGTGGTTCAACCGTTCGCGGATCGGGCCTTCCCGGCCCTCGCCCTTGGGCGCGTAGAAATGAGACCGCTCCATACCGTCGGGAAAAAAGTTTCGACCCGAGAAGCCCGCTTCGCTGTCATGGTCGTATTCGTAGCCCTCGCCATAGCCTTGGGCCCGCATCAGCTCGGTCGGCGCATTGAGGATATGCTTGGGCGGGGATAGCGAGCCGGTCGCCTTCGCGGCGGCGCGCGCCGCCTTATAGGCGACATAGGCGGCGTTCGATTTCGGTGCGGTGGCGAGGTGGATCACGGCCTGGGCGAGGGCGAGCTCCCCCTCGGGGCTGCCGAGGCGCTCATAGACGCGTGCGGCCTCCGCCGCGATCATGAGCGCCGTGGGATCGGCGAGGCCGATATCCTCGCTCGCCATGCGCACAAGCCGCCGCGAAAGGTAGCTCGGATCCTCGCCGCCCTCGAGCATCCGCGCGAACCAATAGAGCGCGGCGTCGGGGTCGGATCCCCTGACCGATTTGTGCAAAGCCGAAATCAGATTGTAATGCTCGTCGCGGTCCTTGTCATAGGCGACCGCGCGTTTTTGCAAGAGCGCGCTCAAGCTCGCCGCCGTCAGCGGACGCTCCTTGGACGCCATAGCGAAGACCTGTTCGGCGAGGTTGAGGGCGTATCGGCCGTCGCCATCGGCCATCTCGACGAGGGCCCGCCGACCGTCGGCCGTCAGCGGGAGCGCCGCCCCCTCCGAGCCCTCCGCCCGCCCCAGAAGGGTTTCGAGCGCGGCGCGGTCCAGACGATTGAGAACCAGAACCTGGCAGCGCGACAGAAGCGCGCCGTTGATCTCGAAGCTTGGGTTTTCGGTGGTCGCGCCGATCAAAGTAACAACGCCGCTTTCGACAAAGGGTAGGAAGCCGTCCTGTTGCGCGCGATTGAAGCGATGGATCTCATCGACAAACAAGAGCGTGCCGCGGCCCGCCTCCCGCGCGGCCTTCGCCCGCTCGAACGCCGCCCGCAGATCCTTCACACCGGAGAACACCGCAGACACCGACTCGAAGTCGAGATCTGCGGCGTCGGCCAAGAGCTGGGCGATTGTTGTCTTACCAACGCCCGGCGGCCCCCAAAGGATAAGGGATGAAAGGCGCCTCGCCGCCAGCATGCGCCCGATGGCGCCGTCCGCGCCCAAGAGATGATCCTGCCCGACGACATCCGCCAGCGTCGAGGGCCTCAGCCGATGGGCCAGCGGCTTGGGCGCGGCGTCTTCCAAACCAGCGGCGGCGAATAGGTCCGTCATCGGGAAAAGGCTAGTCGATAGCTCAGCCCGCGGCCAGCGAGGACGCCGAGCTACAGCCTAAGCGTGCCGGCGACCCGTCTGCCGTTCCGTTCGATCACCACGGGCCATTCGCGGCCCTTTACGCTTTTGATCGCCTGATCGAGATCCTCGACCGTCCGGATGGCCCGGCCGTTCACTTCCACCAGAGTATCGCCGGGCCGAACGCCGTATCGGCGGGCATAACTCTGGCGGATGACCCGGGTGACGAGAACACCCGTTGCGAACGGATCGCGGCGCAACTCTTCCGCAAGAGCCGGCGACAGCTCGGCCACCTCGGCGCCGGAGAAGGGGTGAAGCCCCTCCAAAAGCACGAGTTCCGCCTCGGTCGCCCCGGGCGGCGCTTTCAGCCTCACATCAATCGTTCGCGCCCGGCCGCCCCGCAGCACGCGGAGGGTCGCCGCCTCGCCAGGCGACAAGGTGGCGGCCAGAAACTTCAATCCGCGCTCGTCGAAGACCTCGCGCCCGTCGATCTCCGTGACAAGGTCGCCGCGGCGCAGACCGGCGCGGTCGGCGGGGCCGCCTTCATAGACCTCGGTGATGATCACCCCGACCGGCCGGTCCAAACCCTGGGACCGCGCAATATCGAAAGTGACCGACTGCCCCTTCAACCCGAGCCAAGGCCGAACGATCCGCCCTTCGTTGACCGCAGCGTCGACGACGCGGCGAACCATCTCAGCTGGAATAGCGAAACCGATCCCGTTCGATCCGCCCGAGCGGGAGAAGATGGCCGTGTTCACCCCGACGAGTTCGCCGCGATTATTGACAAGGGCGCCGCCGGAATTGCCGGGATTGATGGCGGCGTCGGTCTGAATGAAGAACGCGTAGTCCGAGATCCCGACATCGGTCCGCGCTGTGGCGGAGATAATCCCGCTGGTCACGGTCTGGCCGACGCCGAACGGATTGCCGATGGCGAGGACCAAGTCACCGACCTCGAGATCCCGCGTGTCGGCGAAGCGCAACGTAGGAAGCGAGGCCTCGCCCGGATCGATCTTCAACACGGCGAGGTCCGTGCGCTCGTCGGCGAGGATCAGTTCGGCTGGATACTCGCGGCGATCGGCCAGAACGACTTGGTATTCATCCGCCCCGTCTATGACATGATTATTGGTGACAATGACGCCGTCGGAGCCGACGATCACGCCGGAGCCGAGCGAATTCTGCACGCGCTCATTCGAGCGGCCGAGCTGCGGATCCCGGGGGAAGAACGACATGCGGTTGCGGACCACGGTTTGTGTGTGGACGTTGACTACCGCGGGGGATGTTTCCTGGACCAGGGGCGCAAAACTGAGGTCAATTTGCGCGCGCGAGCCCGGTACGGACTGGGCCACCGCCCGCGCGCCAAAGAGCGGCGCGATGGCGACGAACAATAAGAAAACCACCGCCAAGCCGACGACCAGAAGGAATTTAGAAACGTGACGCGTCATCATCGATGCGTTGCCCTGAGACTGTGGCTCTAATGCGGCTGGCGCCGACGGCTTGCTCGCTCTCAGCATCGGTTCATCAAGCTCCCTCATCCTTCCTGGATTTAGAAGCGTCTCGGAGACGCGAAAATACCCAACGCGGGCATTATTCGGCATCGGATACGGCCAGGCCCGTATAAAGAGCGCCAACGGTGTGCGTCGGACGGGGACCGACGCGGCGGGCCGGAGCGCTAAGCGTCCGCGATCGCCTCTTCGGCCTCTAAGCGAGCGCGGTCAGCTGCGCCGCGCGCTTCCGGATCGCGGTCCACAAGTTCGATCACCGCCATCGGCGCGTTGTCGCCATGCCGAAAACCGGCCTTCAGAACCCGAGTATAGCCGCCCGACCGGTCCGCATACCGCTCGCCCATCACCTCGAACAGCTTGCCCGCGG
>CAYYNG010000189.1:0-4662 GCA_964472435.1 uncultured Hyphomonadaceae bacterium
CGCCGGCATTGGACACGTCAATCAGGCGCTCCCCCCGTGCCCGATTGATTCTGCTGTCGCTGAAAGTCCAAATTGCGCACGAACTGGCCTGACCAGGCATCGAAGGCTCTTCTGACATCGCCCCAGGCGCTGAAAGTGCCGCCGCTGAGAGCTTTGGTGCCGGCCCGGCGATCGACGCCGGCGGCCAGCAGCACATTGGATTGGGCGTCAAGGACTTCCGCCTCGGCGCTCGCCTCGCCTACGAAGCCCGCCGTATCGGACCCAAACGACAGACCGGCTTGGACCAGCCGGGCCTGAGGGATGTAGGTGGAAATCGTGTCCATGACGGGCGCGGATTCCTGCGCATCAATTAGGGCCACCCGGATTCGCATGGTCCGGGGCCCGGACTGATTGGTGATACGAAAGGTCGGCTGAAGCGCCGCCACGATCGAAGAATGAAACTCGTCTGCCAATTTCTGGCGTTCCTCGGGACTCACATCTTTCATGGGCGACTCGTCGCCCAGCCAAACCGTCACAGGGTCAACCAGCACCGAATCATAGACGCTGAAATCGACCGCGTCATTCCAATATAGAAGGGCGGCTTGCCCTTCATCCCCAGGCTTCAAGATGCTGTAATCGCTCAAGAAACCTGAAGGTTCCACACGATCGACGCGGACGGTATCGTCGCCCACGAGTTGTTGTCCGGCGCAACCGGATAGCAGCGCGGCGACAAAGACAAAGATAGTGGTTCGGTTCAGGGTCATTGATAAAGCTCCAGTTTTCCGACGTTCCCCGTTATGGGCATTGTGCAAGTAAAAAGAGGGGCATCCACCAACTCCGAAACTGGTTCGGGTCTAAGGCCGCCAGCGCCGTAGGGAAGAACGAGATCCAAGTCTGCGACATCAACATGAGCCTCGTCCCAATCGATGAGGGCGACCCTGTCAGCCGTCATTCTCACGTTGCCTGCATTGGCGTCTCCATGCACCACGCAGGTCTCACGCCCAGCCAACCGAGCCCAAGCGGCTCGGCACCTCGTTACACCATCCCGTGGCATTGCACTCAGGTCGATCTTTGTCCCCTTGTCCTCTACAAGCAAGTCTAGCGAAGATCGCCTCGTCAGGTCGACTTCGAACCCGGCTTGATTTGTTCGAACGGTGCGACCGCCCCGCTTGTATTCGACGTAGGGCAAGGGGATTGGCGAATAGTCTTCGGACCCGATAAAGGTCGGCACGACGCCGATGCCGGCGCCCCGGGACAAGGTGTCCTCGGCATGGCCGACGCGGACACCGACGGCGGTCAGAGACGAGGCGACGGCTGCGGCGCGTCCGGCCGCCGACAGCGAAAGTGTTGTTGTGGGAAGCTTCATTTCGTATCGATCTTTTTATTGTTAGGCGGCGTTATCGCCGCCCGTCTTCAGGTGTCCATCGAATATCTTGTTTTGTTTTCCCAGTTCTCTTGCGACCAAGAGAAGTAATGAGATGACGACGGCTTCCACCGCGATCATCTCGACGGCCAAGGCCGCATCGTGGAACGCCCAGGCGATCAATCGCCCGCATATCGCGAAGCCCAGAAGCAGGATCGACGGATAGATCCAAAGGCGATCGCCCGTCGCGAGCCCGATCAGGGCGCAGCTGCCCAACGTCAGAAAAAATGACGCCAGATCAGCGATCTGGCTGCTGAGCCCGACGCTGTCCAGCAGGGTCATCCCGAGTTGGGCCCCCGCGACATCAGGCGCGATCCACCAGGCGACGCCGAGGAGCGTAAAGAGCAGCGCTGGCAAGCCAGCTGCGATTTTCAAAGCGGCGGCCATCTTCGTTTTTCTCCAAATCAGCCGATGCGAGGTGCTGGTAATTCAGGGTCAGAACGAGGCCTGCACGCCGAGGAAGGGACCTGAAACCACGATCTCGGCGTCGGTGGGGCCGAATTCGCGCTCGATCGACAGGTGACGATATCCGCTCGTGAGCGACCAGGTTTCATTGAACCGGTAGCCCAATGCCCCGGCGATCTGCCAGGTCAGATCCGAGGAGTCCTCGATGCCGAACCCGCCGACATCCGCGAAGGCGACGCCATACACGCGATCCGTGAAGTTGCCGCTCAACCGTGCGGCAATGAGCAGGTCGACGAAGTCCCCGTCAATTGAGAATGAGGCGTCCGGGCTGTCGCCTTGGCCAAACAGCGTCGTATCGAGTTGTGTGTACGTGTAGCGCAAACCACCGCCAACATCGAAGCGAAGATTGTCTGTATCGACCAATGCGTAGGCCAGGTAGCTATTCAGTAGAACCGTTTGGGAGTCCGCCTCTCCACCGCTGAACAGCGCGCCTGTCGGGGCGTCGATGTCTGTCCCGAGGTCGAAGTACTGGAGGTCGGCGATCAGCGTCAGGCGGTTCTTGCGCGCCTCGATCGCGCCCAGGAATGCGATGTCCAGCGAGTCAAGGATGTCGCCGAAATCGACATTGGCTTCGACTTCGCCCATCGGCGTGTCGACACTGCCGGTCAGACCGGGGAACCAGCCATACGCCGTCGCCGTGAAGTCCCAGCCGTTTTCGGCGGACGCGGTCGCCGGGAATGCGAGCGAGAGGGCCAAGAGAGCGCGTTTGATGGGCATGGTGTGAAAACTCCGACGAAGACCAGAAAGACTTTTCTCTGCAAAGGAAGTTTCGGCGCGCTGTACGGGACGGCTGGGCGGATCAATGAGTGCGCCACCGATGCAGACGGGAGTGATCGTCCGCACCGCCATAACATCGCTCTCAACTGACCCCGGGGTTCGCTGGGAGAGGTCGTTCCGCCACCATCCGATACGTTGAGCCTCGCTTTCCGGAGGCGGTTATGAACGAGGGGTGCAGCGCGCAGAAGCTCCTTCGAGGCCAAAGATCATTCAGTTTTGACCAAAGCCCTCTCGCGGCGCCCGGACTTGGCGACACTGGCCTGGCGCGGAGCTATTGAGCCGCCGGCGCCCTCGCGCAGCGGCCGATCGAGGTGATCCCGGAAGGCCTTCAAAACGCACAGGGTCTTTTCGGACAGGTTTACCTGCTTGGAGCCGGATCCTGGACAATCCGAAATCCCAGGTGGGCCGTGCTGAAATCGATCTCGAAGTTTTCGCGGGCCGCGACGCGATACCGTCGACAGTAATTGTCGCTGCACAGATACGAGCCGCCCTTGATGGTGAACCGGGGCGATCCCGGCGCATAGAGGCTTTCGGTCCACTCCCAGACATTGCCGATCATGTCGTAAGCGCCTGTGAGACCTGGCTGGAAACAGCCGACAGGGGCGGTTCCGGCATATCCATCGCGGCCAGTATCGTGGATTGGAAACAGACCCGACCAGACATTGGCGCGGGGAGTGCCGTCGCGCGCGCGCATGCCGGATTCAGGGTCGCCGGGATCAAACAGGCCGAGACTGGCCGCGTATTCCCATTCCACTTCGGTGGGAATTCGCCCGCCGGCCCATTCGGCATAAGCGCGCGCATCACTTAGCGTCACATGCACGACGGGATGAAGGTCCAGTCCCTCCAGATCTGTCCCGGAGCCGCCTGGCGTCCTCCAGCTCGCCCCGGCATCCATGCGCCACCAGGACAACAGGTTCGTCGGCGTGTCGGTTGCCCGGAATTGTGCCGAGCCGCCGTTTCGTTCCGCTTCTGTGATGTACCCTGTGGCGGCCACGAATTCCGCAAACTGGCTGTTGGTCACTTCATGGACCTGCAGCTGGAACGGGGAAACGAACACGCGCTGCGCCGGGCCCTCTTCGGGATAAAGGGCATCGGCGCCCAGTATGAACCCGCCGCCGGGAATGTCGACAAAGCCGCCAAGTTCGGACTCGCCCAAAGTGCAACCGGTGTCTGAGCTCGCAAACGAGTGTGTTTCTCGCCACATCGCCGTCGCTACCAGGGCGGCGATCACCGCAGCGATGGAGCCTGCAGCAATCTTGATCCTGACCATACCGGTCATCCTCCTGTCGGCACTGACGTCATTGAATGGCGTATTTCAGCAAGGCCAGCGCGGAGCCCAGCCCCCCGGCGAACAGTGCGCCCAGCAAGCTCAACGAGGCACCGTGGCTGATCACCCAGCCGACCCGGGCGCCAAAGATCACCAGGATCAGGATACAGAAAAGCTGAGACACGAGCATCGCCGTCCCGAGCGAGAGCCAGCCAAGACCAGACGCAACAAAAAGCGCGGTCGGCAGGTGTGCAACGAAGAGGATCGGATGACTGCCGCGCCAGGCCTCCCGCAGGGCCGGCACGCGCAACATCCGCTCGCCGGTTTCTATGGAGTGGGCGATCAGCGCGGCGAGCGCCCTCGCCAGGGTCATCGCGAGGACTGAGCCGAACAGGACGGCTGCGGGCTTGAACGGGGCAACCGGCTCCGGCGAAAGGGCCATCAGCAAGCTGAGGACGATGATGGCCCCGTAAATGAGCCCGAACGCCTCTCGCTCGAGGGTCGCCCATCTCAGGTGCGGAATGTGGGCAAGGGTCGCCACGATCAACTCCCGGGAGGGCCCGCCGCCCACATTCTAGCGATTACCCTGGGTGGCCATTCTCTCGAGGATGCGATGCGCGGTCTCGTAACCGCTGTTCTGGTTCTGGCCGGTGACGAGGTTGCCGTCGATCGTGGTGTGAGTGGCAAAGGGATCGAGCCAGGCATGCTGGCATTCATAGATCGCGCCCAGCTTGCGCAGCTCTTCCTCTGG
>CAYYNG010000190.1:0-4651 GCA_964472435.1 uncultured Hyphomonadaceae bacterium
ACCGTCTCGTCCATCGCCTCGTCTTCCTAATAGATCACGACGCCGTCTCCGGCGGGCATCCGCTCTTGCATGTGTATCGAGAAGGTCGCATCGCCATCGGGCGCCTCGAACCGCGCATAGTGGTCGGCGGCGACGATCTGCCGAAAGCCTAAGGCCTTGTAGAAGGCGGCCGAAGCGGCGAGATCCGTCGTCGGCGCGGTGATTTGATTAAGCCGCATTCTTCAGCTCAAGCGCCTTGACCAGCTTTTCCTTCCAAACACTCGGACCGCCCGCCTGCACCGCCAAGAGCTTGGCCCGGCGATAAAAAAGGTGGCAGTCGACCTCCCAAGTAAATCCCATTCCGCCATGGGTTTGAATGTTCTCTTTCGACGCATACCAATACGCCTCCGACGCGGCGAGGCGGGCGGCGGCGGCGGCTTCCGGCAACTCAGCGGCCCCCGTGGACAGAGCCCAGGCGCCGTAATAGGCGTTCGACCGCGCGACCTCGTTCTTCACATACATGTCGGCGAGCTTGTGTTTGATCGCCTGGTTGCCGCCGATCGGCCGGCCGAAGGCATAGCGCTCCTTGGCATAGTCGGTCGCCATCTCCTGACAGCGGGTCGCCCCGCCTAGCTGTTCAAAGGCGAGCAGCACAGCCGCCCGGTCCAGCACCGCGGCGTGGAGCTCGCCGCCCTCGCCCGGCTGGCCGAGCCGTTCGGCCGCAGCGCCGTCAAAGGCGAGCTCCGCATGGCTGCGCGTCGGATCGATCGTCTTGACGACCTTGCGGGCGACGCCCGGCTGGTCCAGCGCGGCGATGGCGAGCGAGGCGCCCGCGCCTTCCTTCACAAGAACCACGGCATGGGTCGCGATGTCGCCGTCGGTGACCGGAATCTTCACGCCGGTGAGCGTTGCGCCGTCGAAGGTCGTCTTTAGCGTTGCAGGATCGACCGCTCCCGGCCCCTCGGACGTCGCGAAACAGCCGATGATCTCGCCCGCAGCGACCTTTGGCAGCAGCGCCGCTTTCTGCGCCTCCGACCCGGCGAGCTTCACCGCTTCGGCGAAGAAGTAAGCGGTCGATGCGAACGGAACCGGCGCCAGCGCCCGGCCCATCTCCTCGGCGATCACGCAAAGCTCCAGCATGCCGAGCCCAAGCCCGCCATACTCCTCCGGGATCGCGGCCCCGAGCCAGCCCATCTCGACCACCTGCGCCCAGACCTTGGCATGGTGGCTGACGGCGTCGTCGTTCAAGACCTCGCGGACCTCGGCGGTCGTGCATTTATCGCCCAGGAATTTCCGCGCCTGCTCGGCGAGGAACTTCTGATCCTCAGAGAAATCGAAATTCATTAGGCCAGCATCCTTCCGGAAGTGTTTCATCGCTGACCGCAGGATAACGCACTTTACGCGCACGGAAAGCGTGACGTTACGGCAAGTTTCATCGATCTCGTTCACCGCGCTCTAAGCCTATGGTGAGACAACCGGGGAAACGGATCGGGAGGCGGCGATGGCGAAAGCGCTGTTCCATAAAAATCAACGCGTCTACGTCAAACCAGTCGGTACGTGGGCGATTGTCGAGCGGGTCATCCCGCACTGGGTGAAAGACGTCGAGGAGCCGCTGCGCATCACCTATGATGTCGCTCTCGGCCGCGAATTCACCGCCGGCGAGCTGCTCTCGGAGGCCGTCATGCACGGCCGCAACACGCTGGCGGACGACGCCGCGGCCCAGGAGAAATGGCGCGTCTTCCGTATGAAGAACCGCTGGCAAGGCGGCGACTGCGACGGCCACCACCCCTATCCCGGCACGTTTCCGGTCGTCACCACCGACGACCATGACTGGGGCGGCTGGCGCGTGCCGGGCGCGGAATACGACCGCGACCCGCAACGCATCGAGCACCAGGCCCGCATGATCGTAAACGCGCCGGAAATGCTGCGCGTCATCCGCACGCTCTGCGAATGCGCCTCCGAACAGCCGGAAAACGTGCCGGACGAGCTGATGGCGGCGGCGAAACGCGGGGTCAGCATTCTGCGCCATGTTTATGAGGCGACCGACGCCCCGCCGAACGCCGAGACGCCCGTCGCAGCCGAGTAGGTCGCAATCGGGGGCCGGGGGCCCCATATCCGGGCGAGTGTCGTAACACTGGAGCGCGCCGCCATGACCCGCCCCCTGCCCGCGCCGCCGCTCGCCATCGCCCATTGGCTGAACACGCCCGCGCCGATCACCTTGGACGGGCTGCGGGGCCGCGTCGTCTTGATCGAGGCGTTCCAAATGCTCTGTCCGGGCTGCGTCAGCCACGGCCTGCCGCAAGCGCGGCGCGTGCAGGAGACGTTCTAGCCCGACGATGTGGCGGTGCTCGGCCTCCACGCCGTTTTCGAGCACCATGACGCCCAGGGGACCGAAGCGGCGCTTGCAGCGTTCTTGCATGAATACCGCATCCCCTTCCCCGTCGGCATCGACCGGCCGAGCGAGACCGAGGCCGTCCCCGAAACCATGCGCGCCTACAGTCTGCAGGGCACGCCCAGTCTCATCTTGATCGATCGCGAGGGCCGGCGACGGGCGCAGCATTTCGGCTCGGTGACGGATCTGCGCCTCGGCGCGGAGATCATGGCTTTAATCGGCGAGCGGCCGGCGGACCTGGCCCGCCCCGAGGCAGGGGGCGGCGCGACCTCTAAGCAGGCCTGCGACGACGCAGGCTGCCCCGCGCCCTGATCAGCGGTCGGCGCCGCGGTCGAAAAGACGCGCCAGTCCGATCAGCGCCAGAACGCCGGCTCCCGCGCCTGCCGCGTTCGCCGCTGCATCAAGCACCGAAGCCTCTCGACCCGCCGCGCCGAGGCCCTGGGCGATCTCCAAACCCGCGCCGTAAACCGTCGCCCCGCCCCAGGCCAAAAGCCGGCGGCCCATGGGCGCGGCCGCCGCGGCGAGCCCCCCAAGGCCGCCATAGGCGATGAAATGGAGAAGCTTGTCGGATATGGGCGGCGCGGACACCTCGCCCGGCGGCGCGAGCGAAAGGTGTGCGATCACCGCCGCAGCCGCGAGCGCGGCGAGCGCCGAAAGCGGCCGAAGCCGCTCAAGCAGTCTCTCCGCCATGCCTGGTCTTCCCCTTTTGCGCGAAACCTGGGGCCCGCGACCCGCGGCTGTTTCGGGGTCGGCGCCGCCTATTTCACCATTGCAGCGGACCATGTCCTCTCACAGATGTATTGAGTTTTCCCTCCCCCGCCTGTGGGATAGGCGATGATCGAACCCACGCCTTTTGTCTTGGAGCGCCCATGCGGACCGACCTGCCCCAATCCGTTTCCTTGGCCGAATACGCCCCCTACCCCTTCGCCATCGATACGGTGCGGCTGGCTTTCGACCTGGACCCGAAAATCACCCGCGTGACGGCGAGGCTGGCCGTCCGTCGCACCGCGCCCGGCCCCCTGCGGCTGGACGGCGTGGACCTTGAACTCGAAGCGATCGCACTTGACGGCGCTCCCCTCGCCGAAGGCGCCTATACCCTTGACGAGACGGGCCTCACCCTCGCCGAGACGCCCGACGCGTTCGAACTTGAGACCCGTGTGCGGATCGCGCCTGCGGCCAATACGGCCCTCTCCGGCCTATACATGTCCGGGGGGCGCTATTGCACCCAATGCGAGGCCGAGGGCTTCCGCCGCATCACCTTTTGGCCCGACCGACCCGACGTGATGAGCCGGTTCCATGTTCGCATCGAAGCCGACGCCGCCGACTGCCCCTTTCTCCTTTCGAACGGGACGCCCGGCCAAGCTGGCGGGTCGCCCGGCGGCCGGCGCTTCGCCGTATGGGACGATCCCCATCCCAAACCCTCCTACCTGTTCGCCCTTTGCGCGGGCGATTACGACGTTTACCGCGACACGTTCACCACGATGGGCGGACGCAGGATCGACCTGGCCATCCATGTCGACAAAGGCGACGCCGACCGCGCCGAGTGGGCGATGGACTGTCTCAAACGCTCGATGCGATGGGATGAAACGGAATTCGGCCGCGAATATGACTTGGGCGTTTTCAACATCGTAGCCGTTCGCGACTTCAATTTCGGCGCGATGGAGAATAAAGGCCTGAATGTCTTCAATTCCGCCTATGTGCTCGCCGATCCGGAAACGGCGAACGATCAAGACTTCGAAGCGATCGAGTCGATCGTCGCCCATGAATACTTTCACAATTGGACGGGCAACCGCATCACCTGCCGCGACTGGTTCCAGCTTTGCTTGAAGGAAGGGCTGACGGTCTTCCGGGACCAGGAATTCTCCGCCGACCAGCGCTCCCGTCCGGTCCAGCGGATCAAAGACGTGATCCGCCTGCGCGGCCGCCAATTCGCCGAAGACGCCGGCCCCCTGGCCCACCCGGTCCGCCCGGACGCCTATGCTTCGATCGACAATCTCTACACAGCGACCGTTTACGAGAAGGGCGCCGAGCTGATCCGCATGTTGAAGCGATTGATCGGCGAGCCCGCCTTCGCGAAAGGCATGGATCTTTACTTCGACCGGCTCGATGGAACCGCCGCGACGATTGAAGACTTTTATAGCTGCTTTGAAGCCGCGAGCGGCGAGGACCTGTCGGCGTTTCGACATTGGTACGCCCAGGCCGGAACGCCGACCGTATCGGTGGAGGAAACCTGGACCCCCGGGGTCGGGCTCTCGGTCAAACTCAGCCAGCGCACGCCGC
>CAYYNG010000191.1:0-4643 GCA_964472435.1 uncultured Hyphomonadaceae bacterium
AGACCCATGGCCGATGGAGGCGACCACCGCGCCGCTGAAGCCGGAAGAGGTTCTGGTCGTTATTCCGACATTGAACGAGGCCGCGCATATCGAAGCGTGCCTCGCCTCCCTGATGGCGGGCGACGACCGGTTGGGCGACATCCCGTTCGTGGTCGCCGATGGCGGCAGTTCGGACGCCACGCGTAGCATCGTAACCCGGTTATCCGACGGCCATGCGAATGTCAGGTTGATCGACAATCCCAGACGGCTGCAGTCGGCGGCGGTGAACCGGGCCGCGGAGACGTGCGCGACCGGCGCGACGCGCCACCTTGTCCGATGCGACGCCCACGCGCTCTATCCGCCCGGATACGTGATCGCCGTCGCTGAGGCCCTGCGCCGAACCGGCGCAGATTCAGTTGTGACGCCCATGGACGCGGTCGGCCGGACCTGCTTTCAAAAAGCCAATGCGTGGATTGTCGACACCCCGCTCGGGTCCGGCGGCGCGGCGCACAGAGGCGGGCATCGCTCCGGCTATGTCGACCACGGACACCATGCCGGTTTCAACCTTGCAACCTTTCGCAAGCTTGGCGGCTATGACGAGAGCTTTTCACATAATGAAGACGGCGAATACGACCATCGGCTCGCGGAGGCGGGCGGCCGGATTTATCTCGATGCGGACATCCGGGTCGCATACACCCCGCGTGCGACGGCCCGGGCGCTGGCAAAGCAATATTTCCAATATGGCCGGGGCCGGGCCCGGAATCTTCTGAAGCACGGCGCTCGTCCGCGCCTGCGGCAGGTCGCTCCGATCCTAAACCTTGTCTTCCTGGTCGCCGCAGCGTCGACGGCGAGTGCTCTTCATCCCGTTTTTCTATTGTATCCCGCGGCCTATGTGGCCGCTCTTCTTGCGGCGTCGATTTGGATCGCCGCACGAAAACGATCCGTATGCGGCTTATTCGCCGGACTGGCTTCGGGCGTGATGCACCTTGCCTGGGCGCTTGGCTTCCTTCGGCAGTGGCTCATCCGATGACAGACGATCGGCCGGGCTCGACGAGCAGCGGCGCCTCGACTTCTCCGTCCCGAACCGCTTGGGCTTTCGCGATCGCGGCGCTTATCGCGGCAGCGGCGGTGGCGGGGTCTGCGTTGAGCACGTCAATCGAGGTCCGGGCCATTGAAACAGCGTCAAGCGCGGCGATATCGCGGCAGCTCGGCCTGGACATGTCGCCGGACGCCGCCGACCGGGTTCACCAAGCCCTCGCTCAGCGCGCGGCGGCGATGACGCCGCCAGACATACACTCGACCTGGGCGCACGCCCGCACCGCCTGGCAAGAGAACGGCGACGATCCGTATCTCGCCGCATTGGTCGCCTACGCGGATACGGCCAAGCACGCCGGACTGACAGCGTACGGCGCCCGCGCTTTGCAACGCTCTTTCGATCGGTGCGCTTATTGCGATCCGGCCCTCAGCCGCTGGCGGGTCGAGTTCGCACTTTACAATTGGTGGCGGTTATCCCCTGCGCTGCAGAACGAAACGCGGCGCCAGACCGCTGCGCTTAGGTCGGCCGGGGGAGAGGCCGCCGTCTTCGCAGAAGAGATATCGCAGAGGGCGGCGAAACACGGGATCGACCTTGATCAGATCCGGTGATCCGGGAACGGATTTAGTAAGCGCCCCGTGAAAAAAGAACGGCCGGAACTGCAATAAAAACGATCCGCAAGTCAAGCCAGATCGACCAGCTTTGCTGGTAGTCGACATCGAGCTGAACACGCTCCTCATACGTCGTATCGTTGCGACCGCTCACCTGCCAAAGGCCGACCACGCCGGGCCGCACGAGGTCGTAGGCGGCGATATGCTCTCCATACCGCGACACTTCATCATCGACGATCGGACGTGGGCCGACGATCGACATGCTGCCCAATATTATATTGAGGAGTTGAGGCAGTTCATCGAGGCTCGATTTCCTAAGGAAGCGGCCGATCCGGGTCACGCGTGGGTCGTTCCGGAGTTTCTGATCTCTTTTCCATTCCTGGGCCAAGGCCGGATCGGACGCAAGCAACGCGGCGAGCTGACCCTCCGCATTCTCGACCATCGTCCGAAACTTTAGACATTTGAAAGGTTTGCCACCATGACCGCGGCGTCTGTGGCGGAACAGAACCGGGCCGCCGTCGTCCAGCTTTACTGCGATAGCGATGACGATCAAAACAGGAAAGATAAACACGAGCGCCGGGACCGCGATCATCAGATCCATGGCGCGTTTAGCGGGGCCCTGTCGCGGCGCGCCGCTCTTTTCGTGAAAGTCGGAAGAGAGGGGGTCGCTCCGCCCGCCCACGAAGGCGCCCGCAGCCCGATCATCAACGGTCGGTTCGTATTTCATAAAGCTTGGCCCAGTCCCAGTTTGACGCTTCTGCAGCCAAACCACCCAATTTCCACGCCAGCCTGAGCCATCCGATCTACAAACGCTCCTTCAGCGGCCCGCCTGTCCCCAGGCGTGGTGAAACTTACAAAGGCATGGCTGAACCGGACATGACAGCGAATAGCAGCCCTTTCGGCTGGACTTTCTGCCGCCTCCGCTAATTTCGCGCCGACACCCTGAACCGCATGGGGATAAAAAAGGATATCCCGATCCGACGCCAGGGGATTCTCCAAAAAAGAGAGCGTCGACTCCATTTTTTCCACAGAGTGCAGACGATCGGGAAAGTACGCGGAGCCGACCTTGCTTTCGTCGCCGCTTCCCAAGCGGCAAGCACCTTGCATTTGTTGGTCGCAGTCAATGAAGCAACCGCGGCCATGGCGACTTTCTCAGACTTTGAACGCGCCCAGGCGCCGGCGCCTGTCGCGAACCAGGGGCTTTGGCGAACACGCGCGCAACGCGCCGCGGAAATCGCAGGCATAACGGGGGTCTGCCTCGCCCTGGCTCTCTTCGGCGCCGATGCACCCCTGGCGACCTTTGGGTTCGGGGCCTATTTCCTCACCCTCGCTGCGACGCTGACGCTGATATCGGGCCCGAAGGCGCACGATCTCGTCCTCGGCGCGCTCCTGGCGACCGGGTTGGTCCTCAACGCGACAGGGCAGGCGCCGGCGGGGCCGCTTACACCTCACCTCGCGGCGGTCGCGCTCTATACGGTGGTGGCGAAATCGCGAGAGGCGGCGGGCGGCGACGCCGCGCTCAGAACGTTGATTTTCTGCGGCGCGATCTTATCGGTCGTGTTCTTCATCGCCCATATCGCAGCGCTTCGAGCCGCGACACCGGGCGCCGACGTGCCGCCGCCCGGAGCGCTTGACACCCCGGCCGCCGCAGGGATGCCATTCGGTCTTCTCTTCGCGCTGAGCGTCTGCCGCTTATGCCGCATCGCTGCCGATCCGAAGAGCGGCCCCGTCGCAAGGTGGCGATTGATTTCGGAAACCATGAAGCGCTCGTTGACGGCGAGCGTGCTCGCCCTGTTCGCAGGGGGCTGCCTGCTGGCTTCGGGCGATGCGCCGACGATTGCATTATCAGGCGCTGCGGCCGCGAGCATTTGCGCCCTCCAGATCCAACGAGCGAGACCAAAGCGCTCAGGAACGGCGCCGCAGGCTCCGACCGTCGCACGCGCGGGGATCCTTGGCCTGGCTGGGGCGCTGACCGCCGTCGGCATGGTTGCGATTGGATTCATCGACATCGGCTTCAGACCGACCCCCGACCAGATCAAGGCCTGGCGGGCTGCGCCGCTTATCGGGAACGGCCTCGGCTCCTACGCGCCCACCATGGCGGGGCTGATCGGCTTCGAAGATCCGTTTCGCTCCCCGGACCCGACGCCGGGCGTCGTCGTCTGGCTCGTCGAAGCGGGATTGCTCGGCGTGATCGGCGCCCTCCTTGGGGCGCTGGGCTTGGCCAGGGGCTATTGGCGGCGCCTGAACGCGCGCCGATCGCTTGATTCAGGCGCGGCGCTCGGGCTCGCAACACTTTGGATTTGGGGCGGCGGGATCATGTTGAACGCCGACGCGGCGACGCCGGCCTCCCTTTGGCTCGTCGCGACCCTGCTCGGCTTATCAACGCGAAAATCGGGCGCTCACAGTCGAAACTGATCGATTCACCTATTCGGGAACGCGCCGTTCCGTGAAATTTATCCAACAACCTCAGGAGAGTGGCACTATTGCACGAAGCCGACACAGCGATTTGACAACAAATTTCTAGCGCGAAACGAGAACTTATCGCACGATCCGGTTCGAGTATGTTCGACAGTTTGGTAAGGTTTGCGACCTTAGAAAGACCTTAATGAAAGCGCCAGCTCGTCAGATTACGGAGAAGTTGGGCTAGTAGCCTATCGTAGAGTGCTCAGGCAGCGCTAACGCAGCGCGCAACATGAAGAGCGAGAGTTGGGAAACACACATTCACGGACATGGGCGGCGCGGGGACGAGACGTCTATGCGAGCTATTCCGTGGTCGAGACGGCGCCGCGCAAGACCCGGCGACCTGGTCCGCGCCAACCGTCCGATAAATGGCCTGTCTGGAAAACAACGATGTTCGTCGTGGCCTTCAGCGGGCTGTTCTGGACGTCGATCGTCGCACTGGTTCTGGCGCTGCTCTAAAGCAAGTTCGGAGCAACCGGACTCGTTTGCGAACGGAGACTTGTGCTAAAACAAGGACCCAAAGCGACGGTCTGGAGTAGAACGAAAGACCGACGCTCTAG
>CAYYNG010000192.1:0-4641 GCA_964472435.1 uncultured Hyphomonadaceae bacterium
ACCAAACAAACATCAGCGGCAGGAAAATCAGAACGGCGAGGGCGGCGGCTTGAACGACGCGGACCGCATCGGGCCATCCGGCATGCCGCCACACCTGCCGGTAAACGCCGGTCAAACCAAAGGAGATGGCGGCCGACGCAGCGAACACCGCGGCCGATAGAGGGGCGATGTTCGCCGGAAACAAGCTGGCGTCGCCACCCTCCAGCCACCGGCGGCCCTCGACCGCCAGCCACATCGCAACCGCCGCCACGCCGGTGTCATAGGCCAATGTCAGACCCATCGCCCGGACGGCTTCACCCCTCGCACTCATCTACGCTCGTCCCTCAAAAACGCCCATCTCACGCAATTTGGCGGCGAAGATCCATCCCCATTCGGATCGGCCCGCCCCGAAATCACAATCTGCTCTGTTTTTTCAACCCGGCCGCGCGCGAGATATCGAGACGGTTCCAGCCGCGCCCCGGAATGGCTCGTCTTGAACCGCCACGATCTACCCGTCTCGCTGATCAGCCGAATCGCGTCCCCGACGGTAATCGCCGTGACGGCGGGATGGAGATGGAAGCGGATTTCAAACGAAATGAGTTTCGGATCCTCGGCGATGCCGAGCGAAATCGGTCGGACCAGCGAGTCCTCTCCCGAAACGCGCCCCCCGTCGGCGGCCATGAACAGCCGGCGCCGGTGCAGGAAACCGAACGCCTCCTTCCAACCGCCATGCTGTGCGTCCAGCCAGATCTCGTCTTGCTCCTCGAGCCGCTTCGCCGTGATGCCCTCCGGGCCTTCGGGGCGGCGCAGGCGGGTCGGCTCGTCCACGGTGAAACGGCAGGCGTCCCGCCCGCTGACCAACAGCGTCGAATGGGCGCCGGTGCCTCGGACGGCGGCCTGCCAGTTCACATTCACATCGGGGCTGAAACCGCAGGATGTGACCAACCGAACGGCCCCATCGCTGAGCTCGAACCCTAACGGACCGGCATGCGCCGACAGCCCGAACGGGCGCTCGGGCGCTGCGCCGGCGTTCAAAACGAGCTGGAGCCCGCCTTTTTCTAGCTTCTGAAATCCGGACTTCATGGCGAAGCTGAACCGGCGCGGCGGCGCCGGCAGCGCATCCAGCACGGCGTCCACCACGTGGGCGCGGCCCTCGCCGCCGTCGTTGAAGGGGGCCAAGCCGCCATCCCCCATCCGGAAGAAACCGACCATCGCTCCCATGCGAGGGATCCATTTATCGACGAAAGCCGGCACAGCCCGCCCCGCGCGTTCAAACACGTCCCGCAGCGTCATCAGGTCCGCCAGCGCCCAAAGAAGCCGTTCCGGGCTTCGGCTGACATGACCGCCATCGGGCAGGATATTCGCCGTGCATTGCTGCTCCAACCGATCGGTCGCATCCACCAAACGGCGGCCTCCGAACAAGCAGATGTCGGCAGCGATCAGAACACAGGCGCCGCGCCACTGCGCTGCGATATCGGGCGTCGCATCGAAGCTCGCCTCAATGTGGCGGAGCTGTCGGCCGAGGGTCTCCAGCCGCGCCTGCCGTGCGGCGTCTTCGCCGACATCGAACAGGTCGGCCCCGCAAAGAAGCCAGTTCCAAACCCGATCCACTGTCGGCCCGAACCGCCAGGCGAAGCCGTTGAACTTACCGAACCGTTCGATCCAATCATCGACAAGAAACCGCGCCCGGTCCGCGCCCGCCTCGCCCTGGGAGAAAAGATCCCCGAGCCAGTCGAACCGGTTCAGCCGGTCGGCGTAGTGGCGCGTGGGCGCCGGCGCGTCCCATGGCGAGGCGCCGGATTGCCTCTCGATGCGGATATTTCCGATCCGCCACACATCTCGGATCAAAGCTTCGCCGCGAAGCCGGTCCACCGGCGCCACCCGGCGAAGATGCAGGCCGAACCCGCTGGGCGCGGCGCCTGCGAGCTTCAGACGGTAGACCGGCGTCGCTTTAACATCGTCGCCCGGTGCGCCGGCGAAGCGCCGCCAGAGCGCCGCATCGACATCCGCGGCATCTCCATCGCTTGAGGCGTTCGTTCCCGGCTCGCCCACTGCTTCACCCCCTAGGCCGCCGCAGCCCTGAGCGCGTTGATGTTCGCGCGGTACGTCGCCGGATCGCCTCGGAAAACCGCCGCCCCCGCCACAATAGCCGTCGCGCCGGCCGATATCGCGCGAGGCGCCGTCTCCGACGTCAAACCGCCATCCACTTCAAGAAGGATCTCCCGGCCGGTTTCGTCGATCATCCGTCGCAACGCCTCGATCTTCCGCAATTGCCCGTCGATAAACACTTGCCCGCCGAACCCGGGGTTCACCGTCATCACCAAAATCAGATCGAGCTCGTCCAAAACGTACTGGACCGCGGTCTCGGGCGTCGACGGATTGAGGGCCGCGCCCGGTCGCATGCCGGCGCTGCGGATCGCCTGAAGCGTCCGATGAAGGTGCGGGCCGGCCTCCGGATGAACCGTTAGGATATCGGCGCCCGCCTGTGCGAAATCGTCGATGAACGCATCGACGTTTTCGATCATTAGATGAACATCGAACGGCTTCTGCGAGCAGGGCTTCAGTTTCTTGAGCACGGGCGCGCCGAAGGTCAGGTTCGGCACGTAGCGCCCATCCATCACATCGACATGGATCATATCGGCGCCGGCCGCGTCGATGGCCGCGATCTCCTCCCCCAACCGCGCGAAATCGGCCGACAAGATAGAGGGGGAAATCAACACATCACGCATACCCGACGGTTAGATCGGAACCGCTCGCCGCACAAGGCGGCGCGCTGCGGGCGATGCGGGCGCGGTCCGCCTGTCAGCGGGGCGTGACGATGGCGCCGTCGCCGCGGAAAACGACATTCACCGGCGTGCCCGGCGCGATCAGGACATCGGGCCCCTGCACGATTTCCCGAACTTCGCCGGAGTCGAACCGGACGATATAGGCATAGCCCGTTTGGGTTTGGGCCGCGCGGCCCGCGGCGTTGCCGATCAAGCCGCCGACCACGGCCCCGCCGAGCGCGCCCAACGCGTTCACCGCCCGATCGCCGCCGATCTGCGAGCCAGCGATCCCGCCGGCGACGGCGCCGACGCCAGCGCCGACCTGGGAATTATCCGGCCGAATGGTGACTTCGCTAACCGATTCCACGACGCCGGTTCGGATCGGCGCAGCCGTGCGGACCGCCGTTGGCGACACCGTACGTGCGTTATAATTGGTCGCGCAGCCCGTGAGGGCGATGAGGGCGGCCGCCGCCGCGGCGCCAAGACGGAGCCCCCGCGGGCCTGGTGTAGGGAGGGACGACATATGTTCTGTCCTTTCGGAGCGTATAAAGGCGTCTTGGCGCTCAACGTCTGAACGCCACCTGAATTAACGTGTCATCAGGCGCTTATCCGTCGGTGAGGCGAGCAATATAGAACGCGTCATGGGAGGCGCCTTCGCTTGGAACCGTTAAGAGATCGCCCTCAGGCGTGATGCTCGCTTCAAATCCCGGCGCCTCGGCGGCGGCGACCGGCGGACGCTTCAGCGCCGAAGCGCCGATCGCAGCTTCAACCACATCGCGCCCCTCCGCGGGTCGTGGCGTGCACACGCAGTAAACAATATGACCGCCCGGCGCCAGCATCCGGGTCGCGGCCTCAAGAAGCCGGCCTTGAATTTCGGGGAACCGTGCGATCTCCTCCGGCCGCTTGATCCAGGCGCCTTCAGGATGGCGGCGAAGCGTGCCGAGGGCCGAGCAAGGCGCATCCAGCAAAATCTTCGCCGCGGGTTCTGCGGGTCGCCACTCGGTCGCATCCTCGGTCACGACCTTAACCGGGCCGGGTGGCCTGACCCGCGCGAGGTTTTCGCGAAGCCGCTTCAGGCGGGGAGCGGAGCGATCGACGGCGAGAACATGGCCGCCTGCGGCAGCCAGTTGCAGGGTCTTTCCGCCCGGCGCCGCGCAGAGGTCCAAAACCACCTCGCCAGGCCGAACGCCGAGAAGACGGGCGGGCAGGGCGGCTGCCGCGTCCTGCACCCACCAGGCCCCGTCTTCATAGCCGGGGATCGCACGGACATCGCCCGTCGCCACCGCTACGGATCCCACGGAAAGGGGCCGGCCGCCGAGCTGCTCTGCGAGGCCGGCCACGTCGCCGGATTTGGGCGTAAGGTGCAGTTCGGGCTCCTCGAGTTGGGCCGTCGCAAGCCGGACTGCCATGTCTCGGCCGAGGGCCGTTTCAAGGTCCTCCGCAAGCCAGGCCGGCCAGACGGCGGTCGGCGGCGCCGCGTCGAAGGCCTCCCGCTGCTCGGCGGCGCGGCGGAGCACCGCATTCAATAGCCCCTGGGCCCGCGCGGTCTTCGGCCAGGTTTTGGCCGTCGCCACGGTCTCGCCGACCGCCGCATGGGGCGGGGTGCCGAGCAGCCAGAGCTGGGCCGCGCCCATTCGGAGGAGCGTTGCGACCTCGGGATCGAGCTCGCCGACCGTCCGGTCCAAGAACACGGCGAGACCGCGATCCAGCCGGCCGAGCTGACGCAGGACCGCGCTCGCCAAGGCGCGCGCGAAACCGCGGTCGGGGCCGGTCAAAGCGTTGTAGGTTGGAACCTGCGCCAGGGCGTCGTCGAGCATCCGGCGACGCTCAAGAACCTCTAACAGCAAATCCGCGGCCGCCCGTCGCGCCCCGCTCACCCCCAAGGACCACGTGGACG
>CAYYNG010000193.1:0-4630 GCA_964472435.1 uncultured Hyphomonadaceae bacterium
ATAGACGGCCCCGATTTGGTGCGGGGCTTTGGAAAGCTGACCAACGGTGGGCGATGAGCGCGTACTCGCTTCGGCGGTCATATCTGTTCTCCCCCGGCACACTCGCAAAACGCGTGTTATCACAGGGTTTAACCAGCTCGGCGCAGTGCGCAAATCACAAGTCACGCACGTGTATCGCGCCGTTGACGCGATATTTGCTACAGAGGACGCACCGTGAGCACGGTTTTGTCAGCGGCCTCGACGACGACGGCGTCCCCGGCCTTAAGGCCGCCGCCGCTCAAGCTGCGGGCGATCCAGGTTGTGTCGCCAATTCGGATGCGCCCTTCCCCAGCGACGAAGTCCACAGCGGCGGCCCCGTGCTGACCGATTAAAGCCGCTGTCCGCTTGTTCAGCGTCGGATGGACCTTGATTGCGCCGCGAAGACCAGCGAACACAGTGCGCCCCAGCACAACCAAGGCGACACCGGCGACCGCGAAGATCAGAATCTGTGGGATCCAGCCGGGCGCCAGATCGGGGGCGAGGCTGGTCGCCAGCGCCGTCAACAGCGCGGCGACGGCGATCCAGAGCAGATCGAACGTGCCCGCCGCGATCTCGATGCACAAAAGCGCGACGCCGATGACCAGCCAGTGCCAAACAGTGACGGGGGTCATGAACTCAATGATCGCGTCCATTGAAGACCTCCCCGCCTAGCGTGTCGGCGGCCCGGCCGCGCCGGTCGGCGGCGGCGCGGCGCGTGCATCACCGGCGCTGTCGGTGAGGCCCCGCACCCCCTCGATGGCTCCGATCAGAGAGGAGAACTCGGCCGGAATGATGACAGTCTTCTGCTGGTCGGAGGCGGCCAGCTTTTCGAAAGCCGAGACATATTGTTGGCCGAGAAAATAGTTGATCGCGTTGACATCGCCCCGGGCGATCGCCTGGCTGACCATTGCCGTCGCTTTCGCTTCGGCCTCGGCCTCCCGTTCGCGCGCTTCGGCGTCCCGAAACGCCGCCTCGCGCCTCCCCTCGGCCTCGAGAATCGCCGATTGCTTCATCCCTTCGGCGCGCAGGATTGCGGACTGCTTCTCCCCTTCCGCCGTTAAAATCTCCGCCCGCTTCAGGCGTTCGGCCTTCATTTGGCGCGCCATCGCTTCTGTGATGTCGGCGGGGGGCGTGAGATCGGCGATCTCGATTCGCGTCACTTTCACGCCCCAGGGATTGGTGGCGTGGTCGATAACGGACAGAAGCCGGGCATTGATGTCGTCGCGGTTCGACAGCACTTGGTCGAGATCCATCGACCCGACGACCGTCCGAATGTTGGTCAGGGCCAGATTTGTGATGGCGCGATTGAGATCGTTGACCTCATAGGCGGCCGCATAGGCGTCGATCACCTGAGTGAAGACCACGGCGTCGCACGACACCATGGCGTTGTCTTTGGTGATCACCTCCTGCTGGGGCACGTCCAGCACGGTCTCCATCATATTCATTTTCTTGCCGACCCGATCGAAGACCGGCGTAATGACATTCATTCCAGGGTCGAGCGTGCGCGTGTACCGGCCGAACCGTTCAACGGTGAAGTTGAAGCCCTGTGGAACAAACTGAAACGCGCTGAAAAGCAGAACCAGGGCCAACGCCCCGATCACTAAAACGGCGATAACGGATGGTTCCATAAATCTCCCCTACCGATGCTTCCCTATACATCGAATATGGAGATGAATTTTCCGTTATTCAATAAGATGAAGTCGCAGCGCTGTTGCGGCGTTTCGCGTAGGCGCCATTGCGGCGCGTTGGTTAGAGCTGATCGAGCAGATAGTCGGCGCTGGAAACCTTATACTCCCCGCCATCCTCGACGTTCAGTTCCGCGACGACCCCGTCCTTCACAAGCATGGAATACCGTTGAGACCGCTTGCCCATCCCGAAACCGGATGCGTCGAGTTCGAGACCCACCGCCGACGCGAACGCGGCGTTTCCGTCGGCGAGCATTTGGATCTCCTCGCCGACGCCGGCGTCCCGGCCCCAAGCGTCCATTACGAACACGTCGTTCACCGACGTGCAGGCGATCACGTCCACGCCTTTCGACCGCAGATCCTCCGCTCGCGCCTTGAAGTTTGGAAGATGCTTCGCGGCGCAGGTCGGCGTAAACGCTCCCGGGACAGCGAACAATGCAACCGTCTTGCCGCTGAACACATCCTGCGTCGACCGCGGCGCGGGTCCGTCCGCCGTCATCTGCATGAATACGGCGTCGGGCAGCCGATCCCCTTTTGCGATCGTCATCTGCGGTCTCCTTGCTGCAGCGCCATCATCATAGTCGGACGACGCTCGCTCAGCAAAGCCCGAGTTCGTCTTGCGGGCCGCTTTGGCCTCGCTTAGGCTCTGCGGCTTCATGGGGAAGGTCTATGGAGACGTGTCTTAAGGGGAAATTGCTGGTCTCAATGCCCAGCATCGACGACACGCGTTTTGCGCGGGCTGTCATCTTCATTTGCGATCATACCGAAGACTACGCCATGGGGCTTGTGATCAACAAACCCATGGCCGGCATCACGCTCTCCGACGTGCTTGGCCAATTAGATGTGGCGAACGCGACGGAGCCGCCATTGCAAGAGGTTCTGAACGGCGGCCCGGTTGGGCAATCTCGCGGCTTCGTTCTCCATTCGGCCGAGAAGTGCTGGGAGAACGCCACAATGGATGTCGGCCCAGACTATGCGTTGACGGCGACCAGGGAGATCCTGGCCGCGTTCGGATCAGACGCTGCCCCGGCGCGATCGATCTTTTGTCTCGGCTATGCCGGCTGGGGGCCGGGCCAGCTAGAGCGCGAGTTATCTGAGAACGTGTGGCTGATCGCCGATCCGGACGACAGCCTGGTCTTCGACACCGGTCACGCCGACAAATGGTCCCGCGCGCTCGCAAAACTCGGCATCCCGGACGGCGGCATGATTGGAGAGATCGGTCACGCTTGAGGGGGCGCCCCCACGCCCGTCTCCAGGAACGGAACAACCCGATCCGCCGCCATCGGCCTGAAGAAGGCGAAGCCCTGAACGTAGTCGAAGCCGAGATTACGCAAGACCGCGGCGTGTTCCCGCGCCTCGACCCCCTCTGCGGTCGTCGACATGCCAAGCCGGCGCGCGAGCAAAGTCACAGCCTCTAAAATGACCCTAGCCCGCGGCTCCTTAAGGCGGCGGGTTAAATCGGGGTCGATCTTCAATCCATCGGCCGGCATGTCGGCCAACCAGGCGAAGGAGGAGTGCCCCGAGCCGAAATCATCGAGGATCACCCCCGCCCCGGCGGCCTTGATGGCGCGGACGGCCTCTAATGCGGCCTCGGGGTCGCGCAACGCCGCTTGTTCGGTCAATTCGATGCGAAGATAGCCAGGCGGGAGCCCATGGCTGAGCGCAAGAGCCTCGATAAGCGCCGGCACGGCGCCTTCCGCCAGATCTCGCCCGGTAAGGTTGACATTGACGAACACGTCGGCGCCGGCCGGCACGCGCCGCCAATCGGACAGCGCCTCGGCCGACTGCATCAGCATATTCGAAGCGAGCCCGGGATCAGCATAGGCGTCAGGTCCGCCCGGCCACCGGGCGAGCGCCTCGAAACCGGCGACCCGCCCGGACGCAAGATCGACGATCGGCTGGAAAACGGGCGCCAAGGGCGGCCCCGGAACGTTCGTTTCGGTTTTCGATCCGATATCTAGAAGCTGGCCGTCTCGCACCTCGCCACGCGCGATCGAGCCGACCAATCCGAGCCGCCGGCCATCCGACAAACGAAGCCGGCAGTCCACCTCGCCGTCAGCCGTCTCAAGGGCGCGCTGCAGCTGTGCGCGGCTCAACCCCTCCAGTTCGAGCAGGAAGGCCGGCAAAGTCCACTCGCCTGCAAGATCGACAAAGGCGCTATCGCTGCTCGGAATAAGGGTCAATCGTCCATCGATCCGCCACCGCCACGCGCCAACCAACGCTTCTCCGCCGCGCATCTTAATCGTCCTTCGAGGACGGCTCGACACCGCGCGGCAAGCCATAAAGAATATGGTCGCGACGGCGACCGGCGATTTGGAGATATGACCGCATCACCCCTTCTTCAGCGAAGCCCACCGAGTGCAATAGACGGCGCGACCGGTCGTTCTCCGGCAGCGTACCGGCCTCGATCCGCTCGAGCTCCAGACGGCGGAACGCCCAATCGCACAGGGCGAAAACCGCCTCGCGCATATAGCCGCGGCCCTCATGGGGCTCGCCCAGCCAATATCCCATCGTGGCCGACAGCGCAGAGCCGTATCGAACATTCGCGAGGGAAACGCCGCCGACCAGCGCCTCATCCGCCGCCCTCCACAAAAACAGCACGAAAGCGCGACCCTCGCCCCACCCCCGCCGCCAGCTTTCAAGATGCCGACGCCAATCGCTGCGACTGAGGGCGTCGGGCGGCCAAGCCGGTTCCCAAGGCTCCAAAAACGGCCGGCTCTCGGCCCGCAACGAGCGCCAGGCGAGATAGTCGTTGGCCGCCGGCGGTTTGAGAAAGAGCCGCGGTGTCGCAATTACGGTTTGCCGACGCGGCGGCGGAATCATACAGCGCCTCGCGATCCAGCCTCGATGTAAGCGGCGACTTCGCTCAAGTCGGCCGGGATCCGATCGAACGCTTCGACGCGCGATAGCCGGTCCGCGCAGCGGGG